>JAKBNO010000048.1 GCA_021831005.1 Thermoplasmata archaeon | reverse complement strand
AGCAAACCGACTGGAACATTTCACTTTCACGAATGCCTCTGAGAAGTATCCAGAGAGGGGACTAGAGACTGCAACCGTTGTAGGAAGAACTGGTTACACGGGAGAAGATGGGTTTGAGTTCGTGGTTCCGAACAAGTATGCGGTTGGGCTTTGGAGAGAGATCCTAAGCAATCCACTGGTCAAACCTATCGGGCTCGGGGCTAGGGATACACTTCGAATGGAGAAAGGTTTCCTTCTATCGGGTCAGGATTTCAACGAAGACAGAAATCCAATCGAGGCCGGTGTTTCATGGATCATAGGATGGGACCACGATTTCATAGGAAAGAAGAAACTGCTCGAGAAAAAGGGAAACATAAAGGAAAGGTTCAGAGGGGTCGTAGCTTCGGATAGGATAGTTCCAAGAATCGGTTCAATTCTCAAGAGGGGCAATGAAGTGATTGGAACCTTGACATCCGGGTCATTCTCTCCCACACTATCGAAGGGAATAGGACTTGGGTATGTGAACCCTGGGGTAGAGATAGATTCCGAAATAACGGTTCAAACGAGGAACATAGAGGGCAAAGGCATTCTTAAGAAACCAAGAATGGTATAATCCCTAAAGCCTGCTTATGAAGTAGTTGTGTATCTTTCCGTTCCCATAAATTTCAGGGTGGAATGAAAGACCCAAATTCTTTCCATCTGAGATCATTACTGCACTCTTTTCAAAACTTGCGAGGACTTCACCACCACGGACTCTGGTGACCAAAGGAGCTCTTATAAAGACCCCCCTGAACTTGCCAATTCCCTTTATCTCCAGATCTGTTTCGAAACTCTCCCTCTGGCTTCCATAGCCGTTTCTCTTAACTTCAATGTCTAGTATTGGGATTAGTCCTGGTTTTCCTTCAACGCTCTTTGACATCAAGATCAGCCCTGCACAGGTACCCATAACTGGAAGATTCAACTCAATTATCTTGTTTGAAATGCCCCTCTGTTCCATTATGCTCCCTATAACGGTACTTTCTCCTCCGGGCACTACGATCCCTGAGAGCCCAACAAGGTCAGATGTCCTCCTAACCTTCCTAGCTCTAGCTCCCAGATTTTCAAGTATGCTGATGTGCTCAGCTACATCGCCTTGAATGTCTAGGACACCAATTTCCATTGCCAGGATATGAGTTCTAAATATCTATTTCTTATCGTCCGATTATCATTATATCCGAAGAGATAATCAACGTTCAGCATGAGGATATTGATTGGGGAAGTTAAGAATCATATTGACAAAGAGGTAGAGATTTCTGGATGGACTCAGAACATCAGGACAATGAGCACAGTATTATTCATCGAACTGAGGGACGTCTCTGGAACCGTACAGGGAGTCCTCTTAAAGAAAGGTAATGAAGAACTCTTCGAAACCCTGAAAGCATTGCCGCGAGAATCCGTGTTGTCGATGACTGGGCAGGCTGTTAAGAGTCAAGCCAAGATTGGTTATGAAGTCCAAATTAAGCATCTCGATATTCTCAACAGAGCCGAAACGCCTCTCCCCCTGGGTGTTGTGGATAAGATTGAATCGGACATTGAGACCAGGCTGGAGAACAGATTTCTTGATCTCAGGAGACCTGAAAAACTATCGATCTTCAAGATACAAAGTACCATCTCAAATTCCATAAGGAATTTCTTCGTCAATAGCGGATTCATAGAGATCCACTCGCCGAAGATAGTAGCAGCAGCAACGGAGGGTGGGACCGAGCTATTTCCGGTCAAGTATTTTGAGAAGAATGCTTATCTGAGTCAGAGTCCGCAGCTGTATAAGGAAATGATGATGTCTGCAGGGTTCGACAAAGTCTTCGAGGTTGCTCCGGCGTTCAGAGCAGAGGAGCACAACACGCCTAGACACATCAACGAATTCACATCCATAGATATGGAGATGAGTTTCGTGAGCGATGAAGGTGTGATGGATGTACTCGAAAATGTCGTTAAAACTGCTTACAAAGCCGTTTCGGACACAAATGAAAGGGAGCTGGAGATACTAGGCGTTCCGAAGCCAAACCTGGATTACAGATTCAGGAGGATAACATACAGCGAATACGTGCAGATGGCAAATCAAAAAGGAATAGCACTGAATGACGGAGAGGATCTGTCAACACAGGTCCTTAAAACTGTTGGCGGAGGGATAAAGGAGTTTTATTTCATCACAAGGTGGCCAAGGGAGTTGAAGCCATTTTATGTGCAGCCTTACGATGAGAAGTATTCGAGAGGATTCGATCTCCAATTCGGAGAGCTGGAAATAACCAGCGGTGCCCAAAGGGTCCATTCCCCAGAAGTATTGATCAACAACCTGAAGAGCAAGGGTCTGAATCCAGATTCCTTCAGTTTCTATGTCAACACCTTCAAGTACGGCATGCCTCCTCACGCGGGCTGGGCTATAGGACTTGAAAGGCTCACCATGGTGTTACTCGATATTGCCAACATAAGGGAAACCACACTTTTCCCCAGGGACAGGACGAGGGTCACTCCATGAGTTTCCACTTGAAGTGCAGGGGGGAGGGACATTGCTAGAAACTTACGTCAACAACGAATTCGTAAGGATAAGGGAGAGCGTCTCCAGAAAGCTTGAGATCACAGAGTTGGTTAAGAGACACGGCAAGAAGCCAATCTTGCTGGAGGACCTTGGAGGCAAGAAAGCAGTTCTCAACCTCTGGGCAGACAGAGAGAGGATATACAGGGAACTGAAAATGACTAGAGACCAGTTCTTGCTAAACTACGAATCATCCCTCTCGGAGAACGTGAACCTGAAGGAGGGAGAAAAACTATTCAAGTCAAAAGCAGACATGAAAGACGTCCCGGTGTGCTGGCATTATCCCGGTGACGCAGGCTACTACATAACTTCCGGCATATTTGTAGCAGAAAGGAATGGCAAGAGGAATCTTTCCATTCATAGGGTCTTTGTCGAGAGCGAGAGAGTAGGATACGCAAGGTTAGTTCCAAGAGACCTGCTAAGGATGTACAACGATGCAGTCTCACACGGGGAAGAAATGAAAGTCTCCATTGTCATCGGTTCACCCCTTGAATTTCTTCTAGCTTCGGCAACCTCTGTTCCATTTGAACAGGACGAATCAATGGTTGCAGCATCTCTTTACAGGAAGTCGAAAGGAAAGGAGATGGAATTTTCAAGGTCAAAATTCGGGTTACTCGTTCCATCTAATTCAGATTACGTTATCAACGCAATCTTAACCGGTAAAGTGAAGGAGGAGGGACCATTCAAAGATGTAACCGGAACTTACGACATCCAGAATGGCCAACCGCAGATTCTGTTCGATTCAGTCGAGTGCGTCAAAGACCCGATATACCACGCGCTGGTCCCAGCCACCATGGAACACTTCAACCTTATGGGACTTCCACGAGAACCAACCATCTTCAAGGAGATCAGGAGAGAAGGGGTCGATGTAAAAGATGTCAGGTTGAGTGAAGGGGGTGCCAGCTGGTTGCACGGAATCGTCAAGATTAAGAAGACAAGTAAGAACGATTTCGCAAAGACCGTGGAAGCCTCATTCAGGGGGCACAAGAGCATGAAGAGGGTAATAGTAGTAGATGAGGACATAGACATCTATCGCGATGAAGACGTTGAATGGGCCCTTGCGACCAGATTTCAGGCTGACAAAGGGCTATTGATCAAGAAAGAGAGAGGTTCTTCTCTGGACCCAAGCAGTGGCGAAGACTTCATAACCGCAAAGATGGGCATGGATGCAACCATGCCAATCGGCGGCGGAAGGAAATTCGTAAGAGAGGTCAGCTGACTCTTCTGACCATCAGATCCGCCATCACTTTTAACTGATTTCTTTGGGCGGACGAATCGACCAACCCATTTATCGAGGAGATGGCGTGTCTGTAGTATGAGTCGGCCAGTTCTCTCGTTTTATCAAGTGCCCCTGAATTTTCAATTATGTCCTTCACTCTCTGGAAATCCGTTTTGGATATTCCTTTCCGGCCAAGTCTGTCCTTGATGAACTCTACGTCCCCTCTCTTGGCCATCTCATAAGTGTAGAGTATGAGGTGTGTCTTCTTTCCCTCTTCGAAATCGCTCACTACAGATTTTCCCAGCTCCTTTTCATTGCCAAACATTCCCAAGATATCGTCCTGGATCTGGAAAGCGATTCCTAGTGGGATTCCGTATTCATCTATTCTTTCGGGGTCTCTGTATCCTGAAAGAGTGGCCCCCATTTTCATCGGGCCATTTACTGTATATTGGGCGGTCTTGTACTTGTGGATAGCCGTTACGTCGTCGAGTGACATGTCATTTCCCAAAGAGAGTGTTATATCCATTAGCTGCCCAACTCCGGTTTGTTCTACAATCTCCGACATTAGTTTCATGGCGTTGTTCAACCGATCTGGTGCGAAATCAACATCAAGGAGAGCTTCGTGTGAAAAGGCATCGGACAGATCTGCACACACGATCGAGACTCCCTCGTTGACCCGCTCTTCGTACCCGAACATTTTGTGAAAAGCAGGTCCGCCTCTCCTAACCTCGCTTTGATCTATGATGTCGTCATGAATCAAGAGGTAAGATTGCATTAGTTCAAGCGATACCGATGCGTGGATGATTTTGCTATCAATGTCTGAATTTAGCCAATAGCCTAGAATCATGAAGAGAGGTCTTATTCTCTTCCCCCCTCTCATTGTGAATTCTCTCAGTTTGGAAATTGCTTCTTTTTCTATTCCTCCCTTTCCAGCCATCTTATGCGAGAAGAATTTTTCAAGTGCCTGATCGACCTGTGTTTTGTATTGAGAAACAAAGTCCATGTCTCTAAATGTATTCTGTTTATAAGAAATTTTTTTGTTACCTCACTTTCAAATTCACGTGCGAGTCCAGTGTCTGGGTGACCTTGATATTCTGGTGTAATTATCGATATCGATATCGTTTTATATATGCATCCCATTAGGGAGAAGCAAAAGAATGGGGCTTATCCCTCATGATAACTATAGAAAACCTTACAAAGATTTATTCTGCGAAAGATGGAGCGGCGGTTGACTCCGTTTCACTCGAAGTCAAGGATGGGGAGATACTCGGGTTCGTGGGGTTGAATGGGGCTGGAAAATCGACAACGATCAGAATCGTAGCAGGCGTGACGCTACCAACAGTGGGTGATGTTTTTATCGATGGTGAAAGCATAACGAAGAAGAAAACCGATGCATCCAGGCAGATAGGATGGGTACCCGAACTTCCAAATTTCGAACTGAATGCCAAAGCAGTTC
>JAKBNO010000078.1 GCA_021831005.1 Thermoplasmata archaeon | reverse complement strand
GGCATTTTCTAAGTCCTCAATTAAGTCATCTACGTCTTCGATCCCAACTGAAAACCTGACGAGATTGTCCATAATTCCCGTCCGTTCCCTTACCTCTCTTGGGACACTAGCGTGAGTCATTAACGACGGAACTTCAATTAAAGACTCAACTCCGCCCAAACTCTCACCCAAGGCGATGTACTTGAGATTCCTTAAGAATTTTCTTATCCCCTCTCTATCGAGGTCAAGAGCAAATGAAACTATTCCACCGTACCCCTTCATCTGGCTCTTTGCAACCTCGTGATTGAAGTGGTCTTCCAAACCCGGATAATAGACCTTTTTCACTTTCTTCTTTTCCAGAAGGTATTCCGCAATTCTCATAGCGTTCTTTTCATGCTCTCTCATTCTTACCGAAAGGGTCTTGATACCTCTCATAGTCATGTAACTGTCGAAGGGGCTCAGAACTGCTCCTACAGCATTCTGATGAAATTTTAATTTCTCAAATAACTCTTCGTTGTTTGTGACAATGCCTCCTCCAAGGGTATCGCTATGCCCGCTTACGTACTTCGTAGTGCTGTGAACAACCACATCGCTGCCAAACTTCAAAGGATTCTGGAAGTACGGAGTGGCAAAAGTGTTATCCACAACGAGCAATGCTCCATTTTCATGTGCCATTTTCGAAAGTTTCGCGATATCGATTATCTTCAGCAATGGATTGGATGGGGTCTCAACCCAGATTATACGTGAACTTCCTGCTTCTGTCTCAAATGAGGCAGTACTCGTGAAGTCTACAGTCCTGAAATCCACTCCAAACTTCTTGATAACGCTTTCAAATATGCGTCTGGTTCCGCCGTACAGGTCATCCGATGCCAGTATAGTATCACCTTTCTTGAGAAGAGCCAATAGCAGGGATGTTTCTGCAGCAAGCCCAGATGCAAAAGCCAACCCGAATCTGCCTTCTTCGAGAGATGCGAGTTTCTTTTCCAGTGCATCTCTAGTTGGATTAGAAGTCCGAGTGTATTCGTATCCTTTCGTAGGTACCTCGGGGTCCCTCCTAGCAAAGGTAGTGGACAGATGAATTGGAGAAACTACCTCTCCATTAACTTCGTAGTTAGGTTCTTCACCCACGTGAATTGCTTTAGTAGAGAATTTCATCTTTCTTCCTCCGAAAATCTGTATTTCTCCATCCATTCATCGTTGTAAATTTTGCTCATATATCTATAACCAGAGTCGGGGAATATAACTAGAATATTCTTGTCTTTGTTGTTTGCAGCAACTTTTAGTGCTGCAACCATTGCCGACCCACTTGAGCCACCAGCAAATATGCCTTCCTCTCTTGCAAGCCTTCTTGCCATTAAGAACGACTCCTTATCGTTCACTCTTATGATGTCATCTATGACCGAAAAATCCACGGCCTTTACGAGATAATCCTCTCCTATGCCTTCAACTTTGTAGGCGTGAGGTTCAATCATCTTACCGCTCTTGAAATAATCGTAAAAAATTGAGCCCTCAGGATCCACACCGATCACCTTTACTTTAGGATTCATTTCTTTCAGATATTTTCCCGTGCCTGAAATAGTACCTCCGGTCCCAATCCCAGCTATCAGTATATCTATCTTTCCTTCCATTTGCCTCCAAATTTCGGGTCCGGTTGTTTCATAATGGCACTTGATGTTGTCTAGATTGTTATACTGATCCGGGTAGAATGCGCCCCTTTCCTTCGAAATCCTCCTTGCGACGCTATAGTAGCTCTCCTCAGAATCATATGGCACATCAGTCTTTGTTACCACAACTTCAGCCCCAAATGCTTTGATCAATTCGACTTTTTCGGAGCTCATCTTGTCGGGTATCGTTATGGTGGTTTTGTAGCCTTTCACTGCTGAAATCATTGCAAGTGCGGCACCTGTGTTGCCAGACGAATTCTCAACAACCTCTTTTCCAATCAATCCTTTCTTCTCTGCTTCGTTTAATATGAAAAGGGCCATCCTGTCCTTGATGCTTCCACCCGGATTGAAGAATTCCAACTTTGCAAAAATATTCACCTTCCCTTGAACCACTTTATTTATCCTGACAATGGGCGTATTGCCTATTAATTCAGTTACATCATTAAAAATTTGCATGAGGTTAAAAGTAGCACTAAGATAAAAACTAATGCTATTCAGAATGCCAAAAACAGGCTTCTCCTTATCTCTTGAAAAAAGGTCAACGATAGGGAAGGGAATTGATACCAATTAAGGGTTATTCGATATCTTTAAGATGAGTCAGCTATTTTATGTTAATAAAATAATCAGGATGACTACTATTAGTTTAAAATTTAGTCGGTACGCACAAGATTTATTCTTGAGAGATGACTAACCAAACGGTGAAGTTATGCCAAAAATCAATCTTTCTCAAAACGAATCAAAAGTTCTAAGAACCCTTGTTGAAAACTCAAGACTGACTGTCAACGAAATAGCGAAGGTTACCAATCTCAACAGAAACACAGTTCGTGCGGCAATCAAATTCCTTACCTCCCAAAAGGTGATTACCCGCTTCACGGTCAACGTTTCACCTCCTGAAGATGAAAAAATGATACTTCTGGAGATCGACGACCTGGAACAGATACCAGAAGGTGACAGAATAGAAGTCCTCGAACTGGCCAATGGGAAGTATGTTGTTCTGTGTAAAATGGATCTGCTCAAGAGGAGCATCAAGTATAACAGTGTCAATATTGTGAACAGGAGACAGAACTTTGATAACGTCGCTACGAACGTCAGTACCTACTGTGACTACTGTGGCAGAGAAATAAAGGATGAAATCCTGACAGTGAAGTACAAGAATCATGAATACTACGCATGCTGCGAAAACTGCAAAAGTGATCTGAACAAAAAATTGACTAGATTAGAGAAATGAGATCTCACAACGACTGATTCTTACATTGAGGCGCTCTCTTATAGCTAAGAATCAACGTGTCCCACGTCTGACTTGTGTAAAGGGAGTCGATTGTGCATGATGCATAAAATATGATTTAATATCTACACACAATTTAGTACTGGTGAAATCGTGGTTGGTAAGAAACAAATGGAGAAAGATTTGGTCTGCGGAATGAGTGTAGATTCTAGTTCAGCTTTGAAGTCTGAACACATGGGGAAGACGTACTATTTTTGCTGCGACGCCTGTAAGAAGCAGTTTGACTCAGACCCGCATAAATTTGTGCACGGGTCGATGGGGCACTCCCACGACGGTGGGGGCTGCTGCTGATCAAATACCGATAAGAGAACGACCGTAATGGCAAGAGACCCAATCTGCGGAATGTACGTAGATGAGACGACCGCAACGATTAAGAGCTTCAAGTACGGGAAAAATTATTACTTTTGCAGCGAGGCGTGCAAGGACCAGTTTGATGAGCCAGAAAGGGAACTCAAGAAACTGAAGTTTCTCCTTGTCCTTTCGTGGATACTTACCATTCCAGTAATCTTGTTCACTTATTTGATTCGCTTTGAGTATTGGACTTATGTCGCTCTGGTCATGGCTTCTGTCGTTCAATTCTACCCTGGACTGAGGTTCTACAAGGGAACAATAGATGCAATCAAAAACAGGGCCGGCAACATGGATACCCTCATCGCAATCGGTACTTCAGCGGCGTGGGCATACAGTGCGGGAGTTGTAGTTTTTCCCTCTCTCTTCCCTTCAACCGGAATTTACTTTGACACCTCTACAGCGATAGTGTCGCTCATCCTGACGGGCACGCTTATGGAACATCTGACTAAGACCAGAGCCTCGGAGGCCTTAAGCAAACTTGTGTCGCTGCTTCCCAAAACTGCCCATTTGTTTCGGGACGGCAAAATCCTGGATGTGAAAGTCGAAGAAATTAGAGTCAACGACATACTCCTCGTGAAGCCAGGTGAAGGGATCCCGACAGATTCTAGGGTGGTTGACGGTTTCACATCAATTGATGAATCGATGATCACAGGCGAAAGTCTACCCGTCGACAAAAAGATTGGAGACATGGTAACCGGGGGGACGATGAACCTGTCTGGAGCAGTACGAATAGAAGCGGTGAGAATAGGCGAAGATACTGCCCTTTCTGAGATAATTGAAACCGTGAGGAACGCAAATTCCGCCAAAGTTCCAATCCAAAGACTGGCAGATAAGGTCTCGTCTTATTTTGTTCCTGCAGTCGTGACGGTCGGTATTCTGTCATTCCTGTATTGGTATTATATCGGGAACATAGGACTGACTTTTTCTCTCCTCGTATTCGTTTCGGTCCTTATAATTGCCTGTCCTTGCGCACTTGGTATTGCAACCCCAGCCGCATTGATGGTCGCATCAGGAAAAGCGGCAGAAAATGGGATACTGGTCAAGGGTGGAGAATACATCGAAGTTGCGAGCAAGGTCGATACCGTTGCATTTGACAAGACGGGAACGATAACCAAGGGACATCTGGAAGTTACAGACATAGTCAAACTCTCAACGCTCGATGAGAGAGAAATTCTCACTTATGCCGCTGCGGCAGAGGCAAACTCTGAACATCCCGTTGGAAAGGCAGTGGTAAACAGAGCAAAGAACGAAAGTTTAGAGGTAAAGTTTCCAACCGATTTCAGCTACATTCCCGGCAAGGGAATCGCTTCCAGGCTTGTCAAGAGAATTTTGATTGGAAATAGGGACTTGATTTCGGACAACGGGATTTCTATTTCCGGTTTTGAAAATAGTGTTGAGAAGCTGGAAGGAGAAGGAAAAACGGTTCTAATTATGGCGCTGGACTCTGAAGTTGTAGGTTTGATTGCACTCGGCGATACAATCAAAGATGACAGCTCCAGAGCCGTGAAGGCCCTAAATGACCTAAAGATAGAGACGTGGATGATTAGCGGAGACAACGAAACTACCGCTAGAGCGATTGCAGGTAAAGTTGGGATAACAAACGTTCTCGCAGGAGTAAAGCCAGGCCAGAAACTGGAGAAGATCGAGGAACTACAGAGGTCTGGGAAGATTGTGGCGATGGTTGGGGATGGAATCAATGACGCTCCATCGCTGGCTAAGGCCGATCTCGGGATTGCCATAGGGAGTGGCACTGATGTCGCTATGGAAACAGGCGGCATGGTGCTGATGAAGAACAAGCTCTACGATGTCTTTGTCAGCCTCAAACTCGGAAGGATGACCATAAGGAAGATCAAACAGAATCTACTGTGGGCTTTCTTCTACAACATATTTCTGATCCCAATAGCTGCTGGTGCTTTGATACCTCTATTTGGCGCCAGCATCTATAATACTCTTCCGTTCCTGGCCGCATTCGCCATGGCTTTCAGTTCAA
>JAKBNO010000043.1 GCA_021831005.1 Thermoplasmata archaeon | reverse complement strand
GTTCTTGAACGAAACGACTCCATACCTGCTAGGATCTTCGACTCTCATGACGAAGAGTTTCCACTCTCTCCTCCTTTCAGCTTCCTTGAGCTGTGCCCCAAAGTGTTCCATATCCAGGATCATCCCATCACCAGCTGCGAGTAGGAATCCCTCGTCTTCCACGAATTTCCTTGCCGAAAGAACAGCGTCTCCAAAACCATTCTTCTCCCTCTGGAAGAAGATCGTTACAGACGGGTAAACGCTCTTCAGGTAATCTTGCGAGAGTGAGTCGGATGGATCGAGTACAACTGCAATTCTGTCTATCCCGATCTTGTTGAATTTGTTAATGAGAACATCCATTATCGGCCTCAGCACCAGACTCTTCTCTCTATAATCATAGACGTTTAGGAGCTCTTTTCTAACCAGTCCGTTCAATCCAGATCTCTTGCCAAGTCCTGCAGCCGTTATGATAGCCTTCATTCTATTGACTAGAGATATTCAGATTCTATAAAATTTAGTCGAATGCATTCTTGCTCGGTGGGGTTAGAGAAAAGCGATTAACCAATTCACAGGTATAGTTGGTATTTTTAAAGGTGAAATAATAGAGGCAAGGTGTCTTCATCACTCATTTCCGTTTCAGAGGTTGCTGGGGGAATAGTGATGCTGATTCTGAGCTCTCTAATTCTGACAGCCACTATCGAAGAAATTGGAAGGAGAGGCAAATTCAACGAGAGTTTTACTGGTGCGGTCATAAGTCCGATCTTTACGGCAATGCCGGAGCTCGTGGTGATAGTTCTTGCACTGGTGCTTCTTGGGAAGGAGTCGGGTTCCGAAATAGTTGCAGGAACGATAATTGGCGAACCTTTCATGGTATCCGCAATTGGCTTTCCCATTGTGGCATTGACGCTTCTTGTGGCTTCAAGGAGACGAAAGAGCGATGAATTAAATCCGTTGCTTTCGAAGACATTAATCTACATGGGACTTGTGTTTCCAATAATGTTGATTCCCTTTTTCTTCAATATTGTTGTAGTAAGAGTGGTAGTGGCAGTGATTCTGATCCTGCTCTACCTAGTCTTCTTCAGGTTGGTTGGGCGAAAGGAGAGTTTTGAAGAAGAGGCAACTGACATAAGAATTCGGAACGGTGCTTTGCTTGCCCTGATCATCACAGCAGGAGTTGCATTCCTGCTTGCAGGATCGGCTGTTCTTGTCAGGGGGATAAATAGCCTCTACCTGCAGACTGGAATAAACCAAGAACTAATCACAATTCTCTTGGTGCCGATAGGAACAATTGTCCCAGAAACAATGAATGCCGTGATATGGGCTGCTAGAGGCAAGACCAGTCTTGCAATTGGGGCAGTTGCTGGGGAGGAAATGTACTTTGCAACCTTCTTTCCTGCACTGGGCATTCTTGCGAGTCGTTGGTACATAACGACAAACGGAATAGTGGCGGTCCTATTGACTTCCGCATTCTCTATCGTCATAGGCTTGACGGTCTATAAATTCAAGACAGCAACTTACGTCTTCATTTTCTTCATCGTTTCTCTAGTCATATTCCTGTTGTTTGTCTACTAATTTTTGAGTAAATCCAATAAAATAGGAAATGTTAAAATATCGTCCTTAGCTCCCAGATTATGACCGACCTATCTAAGACATCACTTTCGGATATAAAAAAGGGGCTTTTGAACGGTACCCCTCTGATAGTTTACGATTTCGACGGTAGAGAAGAGGAAGCAGATATGGTATTTTATGCAGGCTCAGTGACATGGAAATCTGTTAACCAATTGAGAAAGGATGCCGGAGGTCTCATCTGCTACGTTACTGGAAGAGAGGAAGCGTCCAAGATAGGCCTGAACTTCCTGACCGACGAATGGAAAACGCATCCAACCTACGGAAATCTTATAAAACGGCCGTCCTACGGTGACTACCCTTCATTCACGATGTGGATCAACCACATTTCGGTTTCGACTGGAATATCCGATTCGGACAGGGCCAACACTATTCACGAAATGCACAATCTACTGACCGACCACATAGAGAACAAAGTGGAATACTTCCAGAAGAATTTCTATGCACCCGGACACGTGCCAGTCCTTGCGTCAAGGGGTCTGAATGAGAGAAAGGGACACACCGAACTTGTATCGCACCTTGCTGAACTGGTAGGTCTTCCGCGGAGCATGGTTATAGCCGAGATGCTAGGGGACGGGAAGAGTCTAAAGAGAGCCAGTGCAGAAGAATACGCAACAAAGAACAAACTAATATTCTTGGAAGGCAAAGATATAATCAGAGCGTGAATGACGTGACAAAATACGGAATAGTGGATACCACCTTTTCACGGGTGGATATGGGCAGATTTGCTTACGATACGATAAGAAAGGAGGATCCCGATGGAGAAATTGTCAGGTACACAGTTCCAGGAATTAAGGACATGCCGATGGGGGCTACCAAGCTCTTCGAAGAGGGATGCGAAGGTGTGATCACTCTTGGCTGGGTAGGGAAGACGAAGCTGGACAAGTACAGCTATCTGGCTACTAGCATAGGGCTAATCCAAGCGCAACTGAATGCAAAGCGACACATTATGGACGTCACGGTCCACGAAGACGAAGTGGAGGAGGCACAGCTTTTTTCGCTTGCCAAAGACAGGGCGACGAAACACGCTGTAAACTTGGTAAAACTCGTCAGGGATGGCGGTCATTCACTGGCCTCAATGGCAGGGAAGGGTCTCAGGCAAGGCTATAATAGTGCAGGACAAATCCTGAGTGAGGATTAAAATGTCAAGAATAGGATTGGTGGTTTCGGACTTCAATTATGACATCACTTCGCTTATGCAAAAGAAGGCGGAGGAACAATCGGAGCTCCTAGGCTTTGAGCACGAAGCGATAAGGGTCCCAGGGGTCTTTGACATGCCGCTCGCCGTGAAGTTGCTCCTGAAGAAGAAAAACATCGATGGAGTTGCGCTGCTTGGTGCGGTGATAAAGGGGGAAACGAAGCACGACGACCTCGTGATAAACCAATCGGTCAGAAAGATAGTCGACCTTTCAAACGAATATGAGAAACCCGTAACGATAGGAATAATCGGTCCCGGTGCTGAGCACGATCAGGCAGTTGCAAGGATCGAAGAATATTCTACAAGGGCTGTCGAATCTCTGGCAAAACTGTTCAAGGCATTCAAGAAGAACTGAAAATCAAGCCAACGGCGGACGCAGATTCTTCGAATTGAAATATTCTAGGTATCGAACTCCCTATCCACCCAACAACCTACCTATGATAATTCTGAAGTGAGACGAGGGGATCAAATCAATCGAAGAAAAAGGTATAACGTCTTCTGAATGCACTGAAGATATTTTCAAAAGATCCCAAAATACCGGAAGGGGATAAGAACATTTTTTTAATTCAAGGCTATCTGCACTAAATGCCGTACGACTTCAAGGAGAGCGAAAAGAAGTGGGGTACCTTCTGGAACGAAGAGAGGATATTCCAGTACGATTTCAGTTCGTCCAAGCCCACTTACAGCATAGACACTCCTCCCAGATATGCTTCAGGTAAGATGCACATAGGGCATGCTTTCCACTATTCTCATATCGACATGGTTGCGAAATACCACAGGATAAAGGGAGAAGAGGTGTTCTTTCCGCTCTGTTTTGATGTTAACGGAATGCCGATAGAAGTCAACGTGGAAAAGAAGTATGGCATCAAGATGAGGGATTACGATAGACAGGAATTCGTAAAACTCTGCGAAGAGTTTGCCGAGGGGAACATACAAGCGATGATCGGCCAGTTCCAATCTCTAGGCATAACAGCCGATCCCTCGCTGTACTACAAGACCAACTCTGAGATGTACAGGAAGTACACCCAAATCACGTTCATAAGGATGTTCGAGAAGGGCATGGCTTACAAGGGTAAGCATCCAGTCAACTGGTGCCCCCGCTGCGAAACAGCTATCGCAGAATCAGAGATTGTGTATGAGGAACGGGATGTATCCCTCAACGACATAAAATTCAAGGGAGACGGATCTGAACTGACCATCTCTACCACAAGACCAGAACTGATTGCCGCGTGCGTTGCAATCGCCGTGAACCCGAAAGATGAACGCTATACACACTTGGTGGGCAAGCAGATCAAGCTCCCCATTTTTGGCAAGTCAGTATCGATAATCACCGATGAAGATGTCCTGATGGATTTCGGAACCGGAGCAGAAATGATCTGTTCCGTCGGTGACAAAGCAGACTTGAAAATGATCTACAAACATTCGCTACCCTTCCTACGGAGTATAGATGAGCAGGGAAGGTTGACGGAGATAGCAGGAAAATATTCGGGCCTTCCAACCAAGGATGTAAAGAAAAGAATTATCGAAGACCTGAAGCTGTCTGGGGATTTCGTTTCAAGCATAACAATCAAGCAGAATGTAGGCACCTGCTGGCGATGCGGAACACCTCTGGAATACCTGCAGAAGGAACAATGGTTTATCAAGTCTATGGATTTCAAGGATGATCTTAAGAAATGGTCGGAAAAACTTGGATGGCACCCGCTGTTCATGAAGAAGAGACTGGACGACTGGATAGATTCGCTATCTTGGGACTGGGTGGTCTCAAGACAAAGATATTTTGCAACGCCCATTCCTGTCTGGGAATGCAACAACGGTCACCAGGTAGTTGCTAAAGAAGAGCAGTGCTATGTCGATCCGCTCATAGACCTCCCGCCGGTGAAGGACTGCCCCACCTGTCACCTTCCCCTAAAGGGGTCCGAAGAGGTATTTGATACATGGATGGACTCTTCAATCTCATCATTGTTCAACACATACTACGCACGTGACGAAAAAATATTTTCGAAGCTCTATCCCATGTCTCTGAGACCTCAGGGACAGGACATCATTAGGACCTGGGCTTACTACAGTGTGCTGAGGGGAAATCTTCTGACCGGTCAGAATCCGTGGAAGGAGATAATGGTCGACGGAAACATAATGGCTCCGGATGGGCGTCCGATGCATGCATCGTGGGGGAACGTGGTGGACCCGAATATTCTATTGGGGAAATATGGAGCGGACGCGTTCAGGTATTTCACAGCCTCTTGTTCACTCGGTGAGGACACTGCATTCAGGGAAAGGGATCTGATCAGAGGTCAAAGACTGATGAACAAGATTTACAACCTAGTGAGTTTCCTCGAGTTTTACAGAGGGAAACAAACTGAGGAAGACGGGATGAGACCGGCAGACCACTGGATAATCAGACAGATGAATAACGCAATAAGAGAAGTTAGTAGCGCAATGAATGACTTCGAATTTGACAGAGCCATACGAGTCGCTGAATCGTTCATCTGGCACGACCTTGCAGACAATTACGTGGAGATAATCAAGCACAGGATCAACGGCTTCAAGACTTACGAAACGGTATATCGCGTTCTACTGTCTTCAATAATAATGATCTCGCCCATCTTCCCGTTCGTGGCTGAAGATTCCTATCAGAGATTATTCAGGGAGAAGGAAGGGAAGAGGAGTGTTTTCGATCTGCAATTCCCCGATTCAATTTCGTTTGATGAGATAGAGGCCCAGGTCGGTGGAACCACTTCAGAAGCGATTTCGATGATGAGGGACCTGAAGGTGAAGGACAAGATTTCACTTTCTGACAAGATCGAGATGGCCACTATTTTAAGCGCTTCCGAAGTCAAAGTTGACGAAGAGGATGTGAGGGGAACGATAAGGGCAGAGAAGCTCACTTACGAAAAGGGGAAGGTTGAAGAAAAGATAATTTCCGTGAAACTGGCTCCCTCGCTGTATTCAGTCTTAAGGGAAAAGTCGGAGTCATTCCTCGTCAGGGTGAAGGAAAACCCATCTCTCCTCGACGAAAGTTCTATATTATTCGAGGACAAGAAAATCGACACTTCAGAAGTGCTGGTCACAAAAACGTACTCTATTCAGGGAAGAAACGTCAATTGCGGGAAAGGATTCTGCGTATCGGTATCAAGATGACAAATGATTTATTTGTAGAAATAGTGTCTATTCAGTGGTAAAAAGACCCAGCGATGCTGAGCTCATCTTCAACGTTCTGACCATCCTGAGGAAGAATGGAGAGATCGTGGGCGAAATAAAATTCCTCGATTTTCTCAAGAACAGGAAAATTAGCGCATCCCCAAAAAGGTTCAGGAAGCTGATTTATGAGATTCCTGAAATAGAAGTTTCAGTGAAATATTCGAGCAAGAAGTTCGCATCCCTAGACGACTGCCCCGTGTGCAGTTCAAAGCTCACCACGATGAGGGGAATTAACCTCGAAGGAAAGAGGAAAATTATAGGCTACAAATGTGGAAGGTGCGGGTACAACTCCGCCAGCAACGGGAAACCATATATATATACGTTCAGATTAAAGAATCATGATCTCTGACATTGAAAAAAATTACATCGTAGTCAAGATTGAAAAGGGGGAGGATGTTGGAGAATCGATCACCAAGGTTCTCGATGATTATGGTATCTTTTCCGGTCTGGTTGAGTTTGGAATAGGAATGATAAGAGGCCTGGAGATTGGATACTGGAATGGAAAGGAGTATGAGAAAGCACAGCTCCAGTCACCAGGAGAGGTTGTCTCTTTCCACGGGAGTATATCGAGCAACGAACCAAGGCTCCACATCCACGTATCAGTGGCGTTAAGTGATCACTCGGTAAATGGAGGGCACTTCTTTTCCGGAACTGCTGACCCGCTCATGGAAGTTCACATTCTGAAGCTGGAAGAAATTGTTCTGAAGAGAGCCCTGAACAAGAAAACTGGTTTAAAGGAACTGATGATAGAATAGGAGATAGTGGGCCCAGGGAACCGCTGCAAGTTGAAAAGCTCATATCATCTCTCCAAACAGTCCTATCTTCGGTTGATGCAAAACCGAAACAGCATAATTCCGCTTTGAGACCGCGGTTCAACTGTTGTCATCCGCAGAATGCATCAAAATTCTTATAAATGATAAATAGAACAACTTGATGTGTAAGCGCCCATGAAATTTTCCATCAGAATTCCTCTCTGGGTTTCCATAATTGGATACCTTCTCTTCTTTGTAATGATAGTGGGGTTCACCGTTTTTCTTCCTTGGATAGTTCCGGTATCACTAATCATTGGGGCTTTCTTGATTGGATTGATTGCCTGGGGAATTCACAAGAGAGTGATGAACTGGCTCATGTTCATTGTGATGGTCTTGGTCGCATTCATATTCTTTTTCCTTGCGTCAAAGGGATTCGTATTATTTGTGGAAACGAACGTCCTTGGAAAAATCTTCCTGATAGCAGGGATTTCAGGCATGGCGATCATATTTCTTGGGAGGGAAAATAGAGAAATAAGGGAATTCGAAAGATTCATAGGGTTTCAAAGTCCCCTGAAGGGGCTCCGGAAGAATAGCAGGTATGTGGCTGGGACTTTCTTTGACTTTAGAAGCGTCTGGTCCAAGATCTATCATCCAAGTCCCAAGAGCAAACTCAGGGTCAAGAGGAAGAAATTCTTCCAGAGGTAGTTTGGAGCTCGGCTCATTGATTACTTTGAGAATAGTTTCTTAACCCTTTCAGTGAGCAGCAGTGTTCCTATAGACAGGACTTTCTCATTCTCTACATCTATTGTAGTCATGGATGCAAGCTTGATGTCTATACCGTAACTCTCCCTCTCGTTCAATCCCAGAAAACTAGCCGTGAGGACCCTGATGGGAAGAGCATGGCTTACAAACAGGTACTGTCCCTCGTAATCAGCAAGCGCACTCTTCATCCTATCTAACTGAGAACTCCAAGTCTCCATTCCCAGATCTTCCCTGTTGAGCTTAGGGACTTCGTCTACCCTGTACCCGTTATAGGGCCCAAGACCCGACTCCCTTATCTTGGAATTTTCAGTCACCTTCAGGCCGATGACTTCTCCGACGGTCCTCGCGGTCTGCTTGGTCCTGAGAAGAGGACTGCAGACGATTCCATCAAACTTCAGTCCCTTAAGTTGCTCAGCCGAGAAGAGAATCTGTTCTACCCCTCTTTCTGTCAAAGGGTATTGATTCATGTCTTCTGAAATGATGTTGTTGACATTTGCAAAACTCTCACCATGCCTCATCAAGATCAGTTTCTTTATCAATTAACTCAACCAATCTTTAATGTATCAATTTAATAAAATTTTCCGTAAAGAATGAGCGTCGGTTGTCAATGTTCCTATGAGTTTCCTGTGTAGAATAATTGTATTAAAAAGTTACCTGTTTTAGAGCGTTCTGAAATGATCAAAACCAGTGAGAGACCTAGTATTTCCCTCTAGGTCTACCACGCCCCTGCCTTCCAGAACTCTTCCCAACAGAGGAAAGCCTTTCAGTCTTTCAGGAGAAGTAAATAGAAGTTCGTAGTCTCCCCCTGTGGAGTATAACAAGACTCTTTCATCTTCACTCTTTGAATTTTCAGAGATGTCGCGTTCTATCCTTATCTTGACTCCGCTCAGAGTGGCGAGAAGTCTCAGCGATTTGTAAACTCCATCCGAGTTGTCGATGCAGGAAGTGATCTTGGTATTACGGAGAGATTTCAGTACGTCAAATCTGGGTCTTATGTCCAGGATTTCTCCAGCTTTTCGTTTATTCCCTTTATGATATTCCAATATCGCTCGTTCATTTTTCCCAATGGTGGAGGACGCATAAACAAAATCCCCTGATCTAGCGCCATTTCTTCTGAATTCTCTTCCCTTCTTGACTTCGCCAGTGATCATTCCAGTCAAAGAAATCTTTTTTGACTCCTTGAGGTCTCCTCCAGAAAATTTGACCTTGTATTTACCCAGTTCACCCTTGATCCCTGAGGTGAGGGAGGATACCCAACCCGCATCAAGAGTTCTTGGAAATGAGAAGGATACCATCATCTCGAGAGGTCTACCATTCTTTGAAGCTATATCGCTCAGATTGATGTCGACGAGAAATTTTCCGATCAATGCCGGGTCCCACCACTTCTCGAAATGATAACCCTCATTGATAGTGTCCATTGCGATCAAGAGGAACTTCTTTCCCTGATCCAGGAAGTGGACATCCTCATCTTCGTTCTTTTCCCCTATGATCTTCCAAATTTTATCGATGAGTTTTCTCTCCCCTAGTTCTCTTATCTCCATCACAAAGATAATTAGATGTAGTTAAATAAATTATCAACAGATGGACGAGATAGAGGTCGAGAACAGCATATTCTTCACCAGATATGGAGCGGCATTTCTGGAGGACATTTCCGCCGTTGTAGTATCCGACGTCCACCTCGGTTATGAAGACGTTCTCGCCATGAATGGCATATTCATCCCAAGGGTCCAGTCCCAAATGATCTATGACACCGTTGACCTGATTATCAACAAGTACAAACCGGAAAAGTTCATAATTAACGGTGATCTGAAACACGAGTTTTCCCACAACACACCCCAGGAATGGAGCGACGTGTATGAGCTTCTGAGGAGGATAGGTGAGAAATCAGAACCCATTGTGATAAAGGGCAATCACGACAACTACGTTGCAAACATAGCGTCCAAACTGAACCTCAGAACGTACGACACGTACAAGGAAGGAAGGTATACTTTTCATCACGGTCACAAGAATTTCAAGTGGGATGACATAGGAATAATAGGGAATGAGCATCCTGCCGTGGGTCTCAGGGATTCCGTGGATTCTGTTTTGAAATTGCACTGCTTCCTCTACTTCAAAAAAGAGAGATTGATCGTCCTTCCTGCGATGTCTATCTACGCAGGCGGTTCAGACATCTTGAAGAATGAAATCAACTCACCAGTTCTGAAGAAGGTAGACCTCGATGAAGGGAGGGTCTACGGTCTCTGGGATGCATACGGAACTATCGATCTCGGGAATGTGAAGGGACTCCTATGATTGGTTTCATCTCTGCTGGATTCAACCCGCCCTCCAGTTTCACAAGGGAGGAAATTGATTTTCTTGACAAGTCCGAACTAATACTTGTAGACACTTACACTTCTCCGAATTACATAAGAGAATTTGGCAAGAGAGAGCTGACCTTTGTTGGCAGGGACAAGCTTGAAAATTTCGAATGGATCTTAAAGGAAGAGGGAGACGTTTCAATCGTCATCCCCGGTGACGCATTTTCAGCCACCACTCATTTCACAATTTATAAGGAAGCGAAGCTCAGAGGGATCGAAGTCAAGACGTTTCACAACACATCAATCTTTCCAACGGCTGCAACCAGACTGGGCATGCACCTTTACAAGATCGGCCCTGCGGTATCCCTGCCAAGATTCAAGGAGAATTTCAGGCCGCTCTCTCCATATGAGAAAATATTCCAGAATTTCACGAATGGCTTCCACACGATTCTGCTCCTGGATACGGAACCACCACTGGGGCTGAGGGATGCACTGGATGAACTTCTGTGGATGGAATCGCAAGTGAAGAGAGGTCTTTTCAGCAAGGACAGGGAGGTGGGTATCGTTAGCAATCTTGGCACTCCAGACGAAAGAATTGTTTACGGAAAGATAGACAGTCTGAAGAAACAAGATGAGATCAAAGTTCCACTCACAATAGTCATACCCTCAGAACTTCATTTTCAGGAAAAGGAAGCCCTCGATTTGTTCCGTACATAGTTAAGTTTTACTTGTTTCAGTAGTCTCATAAAGGTTTATTACTGCGTTGCCATATACGGAGAAAGTAGGTGAAAAGATGCAATCAGCACAAATGGCTTATGATCGGGCTATCACCGTGTTCTCACCGGACGGAAGGTTGTTCCAGGTAGAGTATGCAAGGGAAGCCGTCAAGAGAGGTACGACTGCCATTGGTATTGTGTTCGAGGATGGAGCCATCCTTATGGCAGACAAGAGGATAAAGAGCGGACTCATAGAGGAGAAGAGCATAGAGAAGATATTCACTGTAGACGGTCACATAGGGGCAGCATCATCCGGTCTGATAGGCGACGCTAGGATATTGATAGACCACGCAAGACTCCAGGCCCAGTCTGAAAAGGTCACTTACGGGCAGGACATAATAGTCGAGTCATTGGTCAAGAAGATCTGCGATCTGCTTCAGCAGTACACCCAGTATGGGGGAGTGAGACCCTTCGGTGTGTCCCTCCTGATAATTGGCATAGATGAAACGGGCATCAGTCTGTTTGAAACAGACCCTTCTGGGCTCTCCACTGGTTATAAGGCAGATGCGATAGGATATGGACGGGATGCGGCGATAGAGATTCTTGAGAAAGAATACAAGCAAGGCATGCAACTCAAGGACGCTGTAGATCTCGGCATCAAGGCACTCAAGGCAGGACTGGAACAGGGACAGGGACTCGGAATGGTCAGCGTTGGGGTCATAAGGAAAGGGGAAAAATTCAAGATCCTATCTCTGGAGGAAACCAACAAACTAATAGGCAACAAGTGAGAAAGTGAATGGTCAAAGTCGAGGACGCTCTTATTGCTAGGTACGAATCAAAGGGTCACAGGTTCGAAGTGTTAATCGACCAGAAGCTAGTAGATCTGGTAAAATCAGGGAAGAGCGTCAACGTTTCGGAATATATGGCAACCGACATGGTTTTTAAGGACAGCAGCAAGGGTGACAGGGCATCAGAAGAAGTGATCAGGGAAGTCTTCGGGACTGAGGACTTCCAGACAGTGGTCATGGAGATAGTCAAGAAGGGGCAGGTGCAACTGACCACTGAGCAGAGAAGGAAGATGCTCGAGGAAAAGAGGAGACAGGTCGTAGAAATTATTGCCAGAGAGTCAATGAACCCACAGTCGGGAACGCCTCACCCCCCTCAGAGGATCGAGAAAGCGATGGAAGAGGCCAGGGTTAGGGTGGATCCTTTCAAGAGCGCGGAGGATCAGGTCAACGATGTCTTGAAGGCGATAAGAGTCCTCCTGCCTATAAGATTCGAGCACGTTAAGATGGAGATAGAAGTCCCAGGGACCGAATACGGAAAGATATATGCAGAAATGGCAAAATTAGGGCAGATACAGAAAGAGGATTGGAAGAGCAACGGGAATTATAATGCAATAGTTGAGATTCCCGCAGGTGTTCAGGACCAGCTATATGATTTCCTGAACAAGAGAACAAAGGGAAATGTGAATATAAAACTAATAAAGTAGAGGTGAATGTAATTGGATATAGAGAGGAAGATTGTTTTACCAGGAGAAGAGATAAGTCTAGAAGGGATGAAACAGGGGAACGGAATTTATCACGAAAACGGGAAGTATTATTCCTACACCATGGGGGTCATTCAGACTTACAACAGTTATGCGAACATCATCCCGCTTGCTGGAAAGTACTACCCGGTAAGGAACGACAGGGTAATAGGGAAGGTAATCGACATAGCACCGTCGTTCTGGATCATGGACATAAGAGGTCCGTATCCCGGATTCCTGCACATCAACGACACGCCGTGGAAGAACCTTGACCAGGATCTCAACAAGATTCTGCGAGTCGGAGACACAGTATTTCTCAAGGTCAATGAGATCACGGAGTCGAGGCAGACGTGGCTCTCCCTGAAGGACGCAGGACTCAGGAAACTCGAGGGAGGACACATAATCATGGTCCAACCAACGAAGGTCTCAAGGATCATAGGGAAGGGCGGATCGATGGTCAACACGATAAAGGAGGCCACGGGCGTTAAAGTTCAGCTCGGGCAGAACGGAGTAGTGTGGCTTGATGGACCTGCTGAAAAGGTGATGGAAGTAAGAAAGATACTAAGGTTCATTGAGAAAGAAGCGCACACATCCGGTCTTACGGACAGGGTAAAAAAGATTCTAGAAGAGAGTAGGTGATTGAGTTGGGAACGCAAAGCGATATAAAACTGATAAATGAAGAGGGTTTGAGAAATGATGGAAGGAAGTTCAACGAACTGAGACCGATAAGGATAGAGGTCGGGGTCTTGAACAGGGCAGACGGTTCTGCCTATATTGAGTGGGGAGGAAACAAGGTTCTGGTAGCAGTTTATGGGCCAAGGGAGGCATTCCCGAAGCACACCCAGAATCCCTCGAGGGCAATAATAAACGCAAGATACAACATGGCTGCATTCTCGGTGGACGAGAGGAAGAGACCGGGACCGGACAGAAGGGCAATCGAGATTTCCAAGGTAATAAGTGAGGCACTCGAGGTCGCCGTCTTCACCGAGCAGTTCCCGAGGACGAGTATAGACGTATACATCGAGGTCCTCCAGGCGGACGCCGGTACGAGGATTGCGGGACTGACAGCAGCCTCTGTTGCACTGGTCGATGCGGGCATACCGATGAAGGACATGGTAGTCGGGTGTGCTGCAGGAAAGATAGACGGCAAGGTGGTCCTTGACCTGAACAAGGAAGAGGACAATTTTGGTCAGGCAGACCTACCCATGGCGATAATCCCGAGAACGGATGAGATCGTGTTGCTACAGATGGATGGCAACTTTTCGAGGGAGGAACTGGAACAGGCGGTAGAGCTTTCAAAGAAGGCAGCTACATACATCTCCAACCTCCAGAGGGAGGCACTGATGGCCAAATACAAGAGTCAGGAACCAGAAAAGGAAGGTGAGCGCAGTGAGTAAGAGCGCAGATGAGATCGTTTATGGATTGAGGAGAGAATACCTAGAAAAGATAAGTGCGGAAGGAAACAGGATAGACGGCAGGAAGTTTGATGAGACGAGACAGGCGGTAGTGAACATAAACTTCGTTCCGAGAGCGGAAGGTTCGGCAGAGGTGAGACTGGGGGATACAAGAGTTCTGGTGGGAGTAAAGGTAGAACAGGGTGTACCATTCCCGGACACACCCAACAGCGGTATCCTAACTACGAACGCCGAAATGCTGCCGATGGCTTCTCCAACTTTTGAATCGGGACCCCCCAGCGAAGATGCAATTGAACTTGCAAGGGTGGTCGACAGGGGAATCAGAGAATCGAAGATGATCGCACTCGACAAGCTAGTGATAAAGGAAGCGGAGAAGGTGTGGGTGGTCTTCATCGATATGCACATACTTGATTACGATGGAAACCTGATAGATGCCTGCTCTCTGGGTGCAGTTGCAGCGCTTCTCAACGCAAAGGTTCCAGCTTCAAAGATCGGTGCAGAGGACTATCCGCTACCGATAAACCACGTTCCGATCACCATAACCTTTGCCAAGATCGGTTCTATCATGGTTGCAGATCCAAATCTGGAAGAGGAAGAAGTTGCTTCAGCCAGACTGTCTGTCGCGACGAACGAAAACGGTGATGTAGTGGCGATGCAAAAGGGACTCAGTGGAAGCATCACGCAGCAAGAACTCTTCAGTGCGGTGGACACATCCATAAAATTGGGAAAGGATATTAGGAAGAGAGTATTGGGGAGGTAACCTATGACGAAGAGGACAAGAAAGGTAGGCAGCTCTGGCAGGTTCGGCGCCAGATACGGCTCTACGGTTAAGAAGAGGTGGCTCGAGATGGAGAATCTCCGGAAGAGCACCTATGTTTGCCCCAGGTGTCACCACGTATCGGTCAAGAGGATACACACCGGTATATGGGGTTGCAGGAAGTGCGGCCTTGAGTTTGTCGGAGATGCATATTCTCCAGAAGTGACCACGGAATTCAAGAAGGTCGACTTGGAAAATGTTTAAGTGCATAAGGTGCGGAAGGGAACTTAAGGACGAAGGGGACACGACTCAATTCGAGTGTGAATGCGGGTCTAAGGTCTTCGTCAGGATCCCAGGGAACGTCGTAAAAACAGTCGAAGTCAAGTAGATGCTCCTTTGCAGCCAATGCAAGGAGAGACTTTCTTACACCGATTCCTCGAAAGAAGGAACCAAGGAAGTTTGCGATCTTTGCAGTAACCTCCTGGAGCACATTGATGACTATTTCGAAATGTTCAGGGATGAGGTCAAGCCGTATCAATTCTCGACATTCCTCATAGGATTGAGATCTCAAAAGGACAATTTACGGAGAGAAAGGGAATTAATGGAGAGGCTGGGAAGCACCGCAAGAACATACAAAGCGGAATTCCAGCTCAGACTGGGGACAAAAATCGAGACAGAACTTGGTTACAGGGTAGATTTTGAAAGGCCAGAGTTAACGTTCACAATCGATCAGGAAAACCTGGACTTTTCTCTGTGGGTGAGGCCGGTATACCTCAAGGGAAGGTATCTCAAGAAAAGGAGAGGGATTCCGCAGTCGCCATGGATAAAACCAGGAAGAGGGAAGGAATCCGAGAGATCGATTTCAGAGTACATAGGTCAGCCAGTCTGCAATTTTTTTGAAGGAAAGAATTACAACTTCTTTGCTTCAGGAAGGGAGGATGTAGATGCCCTGATGCTAGGAAATGGAAGGCCATTCTATGTTGAGGTGGAATTTCCCCGGAATAGAAGTTCGGATTTTGTTCGGCTCTCAAAAGTGGTATCGACAGAATCTATGGAAGGGGTGGAGATACTCGATCTATCTATTGCCAACCCTGCCGAGATAGAAGAACTGAAGAACTTGAGATCCGACAAGACGTATGAGGTTGGAATCACCATTGAAGGTGATAATGCCCTTGATATGGAAGAAAAATTGAAGAAATATAGCAATGTGAAGATAAATCAGAAGACCCCCAGCAGAGTCATTTACCTACGAACCGACAAGCTGAGGGAGAGGATCATAAGGTCGATAGAAGTGAAGCGGAACACTGGAAAGCAGCTAGTCTTGATTATAAAGGCGGAGGCAGGCACTTACATCAAAGAATTCATAACGGGGGACAATGGCCGAACCACTCCAAACCTCAAAGACGACTTGGACATAAACGTTAAAATAGATTATCTTAATGTGCTCGAAGTCAAATAGGAGATGGCAAAATGAGTAAAATGTCTCACGGTCCCAGGTCCAAGACAAGATACAAGCTTAGAAAGAAGTTCAAGGAACAGGGGCCCATTACCGTAAACAGGATAGTTAAGTCATTCGAGGTAGGAGACACTGTGGCCATTGATATTGAACCTTCTTTTCACAATGGTATGCCTTTCAAGAGATTTCAGGGTTTGACGGGTATAGTCGAGGGACAGAGGGGAGATGCATATCTGATCAAGATAAGCGACCAGGGGAAACCCAAAACGGTCGTAGCTTTTCCGATTCACCTTAAAAGGGCGTGAACTAGGGGAATGAAAATCAACTACATCCCTCTGGCCAAAGCAAAGGAACTTCTCAATGATGCATCGAAGGAAAGGGAACTCAATGATGTCCAATCCTCTGCACTCAAGCACGTGAGCAAGTTTTCAAAGGTGTCTGCAGAGAAAGCTGAAAAGCTAGAGAAGGAATTGGTTTCCTTCGGGCTGGAAGAAGTGCTTGCCGTAAAGATCATAGACGTCATGCCTGCAAACATAGATGAACTCAGATCGGTGGTTTATCCCCGCATCCAGACACTGGACCAAGAATTGGGAAACAAGATAATCGAAGCTCTTCACAAAAGGTGATTTATCTGGAAGAGTTCGCGTACGTCCTTGACATTCTACCACAAGGAAGGATGGAAGAAAAAGCATTCAAGAGGGTACCGCTGACTCTCGCAATAGGAGAGGAGGAGCTGAAGCTCTTCGAACTCATACCGAAACAGGGAGTCGTCATAACAATCGGCGACAGAGTTTACATAGGCAAAGACATGGAGAAGAGGGACAAGATAGGAAGCGTCAGGAGAAGAATTTCATTCGAGGAACTCACCCCAGGAGCACAGAACGAAATTGAGTTCGTGCTGAGGCAGATCATAGAGAACAACGAGCCAAGGTTTGTAAATTTCTTCAATACGGCTCAGCCCGTGACCGCAAGACTTCACCAGCTGGATCTACTCTACGGAGTGGGGAAGAACCTGATGTGGGAGATCCTAGATGAGAGAAAGAAGGGACCGTTCAAGAGCTTCCAGGATCTAAAGTCCAGGGTAAAGGGCTTGAGGGATCCGGAGAAAATGATTACGGAGAGAGTAATCAGAGAATTGAAGAACAAGGAAGAAAGACACAGACTGTTCGTATCTGGATAAGAGATGCGAAGAAGCAAGCAGGCAGGTATCAATTTTCTTAATGACCCAAAGGTTGCAGAGAGGATAGTATCTTGTGTGGATTTCTCAGGAAGAGATGTGCTGGAGATAGGAGCTGGTTTGGGCCAACTTACGAAGTTCATAAAGGGTTACAGGAATTTCACAATAATAGAAAGGGAAGCAGATTTCGCCGATAGACTGAAGGCGGATTATCCCGAGATCAACATCATCAACGACGATGCTCTGAAAGTTGATTGGCCAAAGTTCGAAGTGTTCGTTTCAAACATGCCTTACTCTATTTCTTCCCCATTGCTTGAAAAACTCTGGAACTCCGAGTTCAAAGAAGGGGTTGTTACTGTACAGAAGGAGTTCGCTGACAGGATAATTGCTGTTCCAAGAACCAAGGACTACTCCAGGCTTTCTGTGATGATGCAGCTGAAGTTCAACGTAGAAAGAAAATTCGACATACCTCCCTCCAAATTCACCCCAGCTCCAAAGGTGTACAGCACGGTGCTGAGGTTAGAAAAGAGAGATACTGAGATTCAGGAGGGATTTGATGACTTTCTAAAGACGGTATTTTCTCAGAGAAGGAAGAAGCTGAAGAACGTTATAGATACAGAGATACAAGGAGACAAGAGACCAGAAGAACTATCAAGAGACGAACTTCTAGAAGTATTCCAACACACTAATGCGCAGCGACAATCTTGATCACGTCTCCGTCTTCCAGCACATATTCCTTTCCCAGCACCCTCTTCGTCTTGCCATTCAATGCCCTTATGAACCTTTCACCAAGGTCGGAGTGGACTTTGAACGCCAGGTCTAGCGCCGTTGAACCCTGTTTCAAGAGAATTGCATCCGGCAGAATATTCCCGTTCTTGTCCGTCCAGTGATTCTCATCTTCCACAGGATAGACAACTATCATCTTGAGAACGTTTCGTACGAGATCTTCAATGGCTTCCTGTGTTTTGGTTCCACCATTGTGGCTCATGAAATCAGAAACTTTCCTGAGCGCCTCTTTCTGTGCTGAGTTCAGCTTCCCCTCATCAAGTATCCTGAATGAGGTTTCTCCGGGTATATACTCGACCAGATTGGCCTTTGCGGCCTTTCTAAGGACGAGCTCGTAATCTCCGGAGACTACGTGGGCGCCTCTTCCGTTAAGCTTTACCGCCTCGGCCGATTCTATCCGGTCTCCCTTTGAAGCTACTATTATTCCAGGTTTGGAAATCCTGAGAATTTCCTCTGCCAGCCGAATGGTGACTTGATCATCCCAGTTTTTCAGATTGCTGGGTATTGCTGCATTCTTGACTGCTAGGGTCACATCTTTTGGGTCGATACCAAGCCCCGATATCTTATCGTAAATTATCGAGTCGAGCTTCCCACCTTCACTCTCCAGTTTCCTAAGATTTCTGATGAGTCCGTCTGAAATTATGTTGGCAAGCCACATTACGATTTCAGCGTGAACGAATCCAGCATCGTCCATCGGATCGAATTTTCCCTTCCCAATTGAATTTCCGTTCTGATCCAAGGATCCAGTTGAATCAACAACCTGGATAAATCCATCAGCCCTCCTCAGATCATCCAGAAACTTGTTTCCAAGCCCCTTCCCCTCGTGTGCACCTGGTACCAATCCTGCAACGTCGATTAACTCAACCGGCACAAATCTGGTCCCGTTAACGCACTTACCAAATTTTGGACTGCACTTATTTCCGAGATATACATCCGGGCACTTTGATCGTATGTACGTGACGCCCTTGTTTGATTCTATTGTCGTGAAGGGATAGTCAGCTATTTCGACTGAATTCTCCGTGAGTGCAGAGAAGAAGGTGCTCTTCCCAACATTTGGTTTTCCTATAATCCCAACAAGGAGGCTCATTCTATCTTGGCTTCTACTAGGTCATAGCCCCTAGGGCATTTGTTCAATAACAGCGTGTTAACCGTGAACTTCGACTTGTCCTTGGTGTAGCTCAAAATGCATATTCCAGCGAATTGGCATTCAAAGTCCTCACACTCGGGTTTCTTGTACGTAACTTTAGCTCCTTCCTTTGCGATTTTCTTGGGGAGCATTATTCTCCTCTCCTCCTCCTCAACTTCAACTGTATAGACCTTGTCTCCCTCGTGTATGAAACACTTGTGTTCCTTGCTCCTGAACTTGACTATCTTGTAGTAAGATCCAGGCTTGAGATTGTGACACACGTTTTTCAGATTGCAAACGTTGCATTCCTGGGCCGGTGAAAAATACTGAAATACGGATCCCTCCTTGGTCAGATTTTTTGGCACAAGTGTGATAACCATTATGAAACTCCCGTTATGTTCAGTGCCTCTCTTGCAGCAGTTTCACTGATTCCACTTTCCCCAAGAATTGTATATCTGTCAGGTCTGGTCTTGTGTGCCATCATCAGAGCCTCAATGGCATCATCTTCGGTCAATGAAACCTGTGCAAGCGTGGTCGGAGCTCCAATTGTTTGGAGAGTACTTCTAATCTGCATCCAGTCAGCTCCGTGCAGATACATTGCTATGATGGAACCGATTCCACAAAGTTCACCGTGCAATCCATTTCCCTTCTTCATCGAATCAACCGCGTGAGCAAACATATGCTCGGATCCGGAGGCGGGTCTCGAATTACCAGCGATGCTCATTGCAATTCCGGAAAACACGATCTGCTTAATTACCAGCCACACACTCTCTTCGACCTGAGGTTTTATTTGGGAAGCGTTGCTGATTATCTCCCTTGCTGCGAACTCCGAGATAGCATAGGCAGAACTACTTACCCGTTCTCCCTTCAACTTGTGCCCCAGGTTCCAGTCCTTGAGTGCTGGCAGATTGGAAAGGACATCCGCAGCTCCCGCTGCAAGAAATCTGAAGGGTGCAGTAACGATGATTTCGGTATCTGCAATCAATGCAGCTGGCATCATCGCTTCGACCGAAGAAGAAAGCCCGTTCCTGCTGATCGTCGCCCTCGGGCTTGCCACTCCATCGTGGCTAGCAGAAGTTGGAATCGAAATGAAATCGAGTCCTAAGTCGAAAGCGCTCTTCTTCGCTATGTCTATCTTGGTTCCACCACCGATTCCAATGAGAACTTTTGCTCCAAAATTTTTTGTATGTTCCTTCACCCGTTCCACATTTTCCTCTGTGGCATAGTCTACCTGGACAATGCTTGTCTCTATTCCAGCTGTTTCAAGAATGCCTTTCACTCTCTCCCCTGCAAGCGTCTTGGTTATGTTTCCCGTTACAATAACTCCTCTATTTGAACTTGTGAGTTTCTTAAACACATCCCCAACTTTCTCAACAGCACCATGGCCTCCAATCACTTCTCTAGGAAGTATCATCACGGCCAATTTCTCGAATGGCACACCGCCATATCCACTATTGATTATTTATGATTTTGCTGGGATGCCTCTTCAATCGGCAGTTAGGTGCCTTCTTGCCAGGAGTTGATGTAGCGTTGCTGTTCTCTTGTAAGTTTGTCAAGCTTTATTCCATACGACTTGAGATAGATTGTAGCTACTTCAAGATCTATTTCATTCGGTACTGGGTATACCTTTACCTGCTTAGGAGGGTTTT
>JAKBNO010000079.1 GCA_021831005.1 Thermoplasmata archaeon | reverse complement strand
AAGTAATTGTTTGATGACTGTCTTGAAGAAGTTGAGAGATATTTACAAGTTGTGTTATAAAATAACCAATACAACCAAACCTCCTATAAGACAATATGTCGGTACACACCCCACTATAACCAACTTGTGAAGTGTCTCGAAATTGAACCAATGTTAATTAAATCTGTATTTAATTACTTCTTCACCCCACTGAGATACGAACGAGGTTATAGTCCTATGAATCCTTTTGCTTGGTTTACTAGTAAGTTTTTCGATTTAGGTGCGTTGCTTAGATAAGTCTCTACTATTCTTGGTATATCTTCATGAAGTTGTCTGGCATTTTCCCAGGTGGTTGTACCATCCTCCCATTTGACTTTTAGTTCATAAACATTATTCGCGTGGTCCAATCTTATGTCGGAAATTTCCTCTACGTTGTACTTGCACGTAGCATTATATTCGGCTTGTCTTATCAGCTCAGGTGTTATTTCTAATGTGTTTTTAGCGAATGGTTTGACGAAATTCTCGTGTATCTGACTTGTTCTGTTCGGTTCGTGAATGAATTGAATTTTCACGTTCTTGTTCGCTAGAATTTCAATAACTTTGGCAGGCCCGATCCAATCGGCAGATAACTTTGGGAATACTTTATTGTGGTTATATACCATAACGTAGTCGCCAGGTTCTACCTGCAGGGGATGAACGTTGGGTTCATTAAGTCGCTTTTCATTCCGATCAAGTAGTAAGCTCTCCTGGATTTCCGTTACCGTGTTCACTCTAGAGTCCATTGTCCGTTGAAGTTCTTCGACGAAATTTTGCAATCCACTAATGGTATTGGATTCGAGGATAACTTTTTCTTTTGCGGTTCTACGAAGAAAGAAGTCGATGGGACGCATAGGTGATAATCCAGTGAAGACTGTGATCGGTGCTAGTCCCCCAAGTGTGTTGGATGGAGAGTGGTTAAATATTGTCTGTATTAGCGGCAATATATCTGTCCATTCTTTGGGGTTCATGTTGTTTTCTGTGAGAACTTTCTTCGTTATCGAGCGAATTAAGCCGTTAATTCGTTCCTGCGAGCCATTTGCCCAATGTGCCCTAGCTGTAGTAGTGTGGAGCTTGAATCCAATGCTGCTGGATATATCTGAAATCACCTGTGCAGTCCACGCTGAACCTTTGTCACTAACAAAAACGTCCATAGGTCCAAACAATGCTATCCATTGCATGATTGCGTGAGCTGTACTTGCTGATGATTCGCTCTCACACGGGTAAAACATTGAGTATTTTGAGAGTTTATCGCTGATTATCAGTATTTTTGAGAAATCTCCATTACCGTCTGGTGTTATGTGAAGAAAGTCTGCACATATGATTTCACCGCGTAACCTAGGCTGAAGCGTAATACCGTAAGGTCGTTTGGGCATCCTGGAATCGTGTGTGCTACATATTAAGCAGCTTGCAATCGCCTCCTGAATGTCTCTGCGCATTCCGGGCCAATAGACAAACTGTTCCAATTGGTCGTATGTACTTGACACACCGCGATGACCTCCTAAGCCGTTGTGACATGAGGCAATTAGATTTGGTCGAATTTCTCTGGGAATTAGTATGCGTCCATCTTTCATCCATAACATCGAGATAGGGTCGAAGTTCGCTCCCAAGGACTCTGCCTCGGTAAGGAAGGTTAAGTCGTTCCGCCCGTCCCGACCTGCAATCAGGGTGAATATCCGATATCGTCGTGCATTCCAGTCTGGGTCAAGAGCGGCACTGAGGAAGTTCGTTGTGAAGTTTGCAAATGACACTGGACCGGTTCCGTCATCATCCTCGTCAAATAGCTCTACCTTATCAGGTGGAAAGCGCATTCTCGAAATGAAGTCGGAAACTACGTTCGTTTCTCCAGGTATGTGAACGATATCGTAAGTACAAGATGTTTTCAGGAAGCTAGCCCATCGAAGAAGTCTGTCCTTTCCGGGCCTTTCTTTCCGTGTGATGTAATCAGAGTCAGGATTGAAAACTTCGGCCAGGGCGGCATTGTCTGTGGCAATGATCAACTTGGACCCGTCATTTATTAAGTACCATAAACGCTCGATGGCGCGTTTAACCCCGTATGCTTCTTGTTCAATAGTCGGCCACTTTGACTGAGTGAGATTGAAATTTCCACCTACACAGGCAAGGAGCTGATTGTCTCGTTGTTCTGGTGATTTCGATATTTCATTGGGATGAATTTGGCATAGAATCCCACTCCATCCAGTGATGGATGCGTCAGTGTAAAGGACTAGCTGTTGTTTGGGGTCACGATGGCTCAATTGGCTTGCGTTCGAGATAGCCTCACGAAGTTCATTCCATGCCTTCGTAGTTGTCTGGTTCCAACCAAAGTTCTCTACCTGAAATTTTGCGATTCCGGAATTTTTCCTATTGTTACCGTTTTGCTTGTACATTGCTTCTAATACTTGCTGGAGAGGCAATTTCATTCGGTCGTAATTCGGAATAGATGTTTTCATCCAGTTGGCTACACCAATGATCTTAGCGAGCTCTCTGCCGTTTCTTGGCTTCTCCCACGCTAATATAATCTCCTTGGAGCGTGGATCCGGTTTGTAGCCATTGTGGTCAATCAGGTATCCACACCAATACGTAGATTGAGATACTGGAACGCTCTTGCTTGGTCGAATTGGGACATTGTGCATCCTGCAGCGTTTGAAGATTTCTTCTTGCACCGTAATAAAGTGAGTCTCGTTGAACCCACTTGATCTTATATCGTCGGCAACGCGGCTGAAATTCTTGATGCCGTTGAAGGCATGGGTCAGCGCCATGTTCAGCGCGGCCATTGAGGAGGGTCCTCCCATTATAAGATTATTGAATACGTACGTTTTTCCATCAAAGTGCATTAGACGTGACTCAATAGCGGACTCAGCTTGGTAGGCCACATGATAAAATGAGTTGGGGACATCGTACCCACTGAATAAGGTTGGAAGGTTCCCGTCAGGGTCCGGTGATGCAATCTTTTTTATCTCTATTTCTGGCAGGGACGTTGGGAACTCGACCTTTTTTACCATGTTGCGAAGCCTTGACGTGTCTACTACCATCCTGGGTTTGCTGGAATCTCCGACCAGGAAGACGGGACATGCTGTAGGTTCGATACAATCACTATAGTGGGATATAACACCGTTACTCAATAAATCTTCTATGTATAGTGACAGTATCTGATGAGATAATGGAGAAACATTCGTAATCTTGACTGGCGGGGGTATAAATGAGTCTAGTATTTCCTCCTTGACGAGGGGACACTCCTTCACCGTCGTGTTAGTCAAGCCCTCTTTGAATATGTCTCTATATCTCCACAGAAGTCGTTTGTAACGCTGTTTGCATCTGTCCGATATGACAGGAGAAGCTTCAACACGGTCCAATAGGCTTTGGAATTCTTGTCTTGTTCGCTGCTCTACAAGTTCAGGGATTTGTCTCCACGCGGCCCTATTAAAATCTATTGGTTCGTCTGATACTGAAAAGTATGCTACTGAGGATGTTTCACGCTTTTTCAGGACGATCCCTAGCTGAGAGAGGAAGGTATTCCCGAGAAGGATTGGGATAGGCTCCTCATCTACGATGCAGAATGGAATTTCGTGACACTCGTGCGAAGACCCTTCAAAGAGGAACGTAAAGGAGGCGACGGCTTTGAAGGACTGTACTTGTGCTGCAATCGTACTAGTCATGTTATTTAACTCATGCGGAAGGGGGTAAGCGATGCCTCCCATGTTGAATAATAAAGTCCAGGGCTGATCTGTGCATGAAATTGTGACTCGAGCAGGTATCTAGACCAACTTCAATGAGCTCAGGCTGTGGGCCGAGGAATGATATTTTTGCGGTTGCGAGGCCGGTGAGTTTCATATACTGAAAGATGTCTTGTATCTTTTCGCCTTTTATTCGCTGTTGTTGTTCCAGGTCCGTCAAGATTTGTTTTGCAAAGAAAGAGACTTCCTCCTCGTCTTTCCTCACAACGTCACAATCTTTTTTATCAACAACAACAGCACAATCTTCTTCATCTTTCATCACAACATCACAACCTTCATGTGCTGCTGTTTGGCCTCTCCCTCTTCCCCGACCGCCTCTCCCTCTATTTCCTTTTCCGCGCTTGTTGCTGCTATCGCTGTTGGCGTTTCTTGTATTTGAATTGGAGTTGTTACTGGAGTTGGTGCCATTAGAGGTGTTATTGTTACCGGTGGCGTTTCCGCCTCCACTACTCCCTCCTCCGCTGCCATTATTATTGCCATTGCCATAGTTTCGGGGATGATTACCAATCCGGTTATATGTGTTTCTATTCTGTTGTTTCGAGGGGCACTGGTTGGCCTTGTGACCGAACCCTTGGCATGTATGACATACGAGTCTCTGTCTCTGTCCAGAAGCTCTTCCTCGGCTGCTACTGCTAGGAGGACGTTTCCTTGAGTTCGGAGTTGAGAGAGGTTCCCCATCGGTTATGCGTAACGATGCATCAGGTGCTTGCAAGGAATTCGTTATTTGTGCTGAGTCTAAGAACTGCATTAGATTTTCGATGGACATCTGCTCAGCACGCTCTGCCTTGGAACCCATTCGTTTTTGTTCAACCCAGTTTATTAAGCCTTTGCGTTCCCACTCGGCTGCTACGTATATTTTACTGAACACGTGTTTTAAGATCTCGATTCGAATATCCAAATTATTAGCATCCTCAAAATATTGATTGCTCAAGTCATCTGGTAACAGGTCCAAAGCAAGGGATAAATGCTCACGAAAATTACCGTTCGGGTGATCCTTCTGGGATTCGCATATATTAGTTGTCAAATAATCTTTTACTGACTGAATAGCGTTTGTCTTCTTGTGCATCCAGAATAAGTAGCACTTCAGCAAGTTGGGGTATGCTTCAACAACCATTTCGTGGTATCGGATGAGTTCCCCGTCGTCATCGAGACTGTAAATCTCTTCAGGTGGGCAGCTGAGGATGTGCCCGAGTAGGCTCGGATCAAATAGTCTCTGTTTTTCGCTAAATGTATTGAGGCTCGATTGCCGGACATTCTGTGGATACAATCCTACTTTCATCGATCGGCTGTCTCCAACTAATTGCTTCTTCATTGCAAATGTTCCAATCATGGTGGATGTATATCTATACATCGCATTCGCGAATATTGCTGTATTATTTGACATATCTATTCTATTATATTAATATTCTGATTTGTGTTTCTGTTGACGCGTTGTTCTATCATTCTTGCTTACGCAAGAATGTGATCCCTCTAATATTTTCTGCCCTAGGCAGAAATTCAACCGTCATTCGAGATTACTGATTCTCTCGATGTCATTTCTATTCTTATCACTAACATGACGGAGAAGGTCTCGTCATCCTGTTTCAATCCGGGTATAGAGGACGATGCTCAGCCGATCGAGTTTCTTCTTGCGAG
>JAKBNO010000007.1 GCA_021831005.1 Thermoplasmata archaeon | reverse complement strand
TCACCTATTTTATAGCAAGTTCACCCCCCGCCGAGATTCTTGGAGCAGAACCAAAAGAGTTTTAATTTAGACTTCCTATAACTTCTTTATGGCACTTAATAATGCCAACGATTCTTTCTATCAAGAAATCTACTCGATGGTAAAGAAACATCCAGCAACGAACAACGATTTCATTGATAGATTTTCGAGAGGGGAGATAACTTATGAGGAGTTTGAGAACTTCTCGATAGAATTTTACCACTTTACCAGGGAATGGGTTTCAATCCTATCGGTTCTGCTAGTAAATACACCAAACGAAAATGATGCAGAGTCCCTGACAAGGATTCTCGTTTCAGAGCTTGGGGATATGGACCCTGCAAAGAGGCACGAACTGCTTTACAGGAAGTACCTAAGGAGTATAGGGATGTCGCCAGAAGAACTGATTTTCCGAGAGCAGCTACCCTCCACCAAACAGTGGCTGGATAAGATGAGGGAATACTTTGCGAGCGATCATTTCACTGCGCTAGGAGCTGAGTACGGACTTGAGAACATGGCTATTCCGATGTGGGAGAAGCTCCTTCCGGGTCTCGAAAAAGCAAAACACAAGTTTCCAAAGTTGAGATCGATGGACATCGAATATTTCACCTTTCACAGGGAGCTCGAGGAACATCACGAAGAAGAAATGGCGAACGTACTGGGGGAGCACATAAACGATAAAGTAGCCAAAGAAAAGTTCACAAAGGGGGCTTCAGGAATGCTTGATTATGAGAAGGAATTCTGGGATGGCCTTGCGGTAAAAGTGTAACCTTTCTCCGTCTTCTGTTATTCACGGTTGTTGCACATGTTATTCTCGAATCTAGTTAATGAGTTGTTATATATCCGTACTTACTGAAGGAGCAAATGACTGAGACAGTGATTTCCGTATCTAATCTAGTCAAGAGTTATTCAGATCTAAACGCAGTCGATGATATTTCGTTCTCGATTAACAAGGGAGAAGTATTCAGTCTCCTAGGGCCAAACGGTGCGGGGAAAACCACCACAGTTGAAATTCTGGAGGGAGTGAGAAATAGAACGTCCGGCGACGTGCGTGTCCTGGAGCAGGATCCAGAGCGGAGTAAATCGTTAATATACAAGCTGGGCATCTTACCTCAAGATTTTTCATTTATCTACAACAGCACCCCAAAAGAGGCACTGAATTTTTACAAGGGGACGTTGAGGGCATCTACCGACCTTGATGAAATCCTCGCAATTGTTGATCTATCGGACAAGGCTTCGACCCCATTTCAAAAGATGTCTGGGGGTCAGAAGCAGAAACTCGGTCTTGCGCTTTCAATGGTTAATGACCCGGAAATATTGTTCCTGGATGAACCTACTTCGGGACTAGATCCAAGGGCAAGAAGGAACATCTGGAATGTTATCAAAACATTGAAGGCAAAGGGGAAGAGCATTCTCCTGACTACTCACTATCTGGAGGAAGCGGAACTGTTGGCAGACCGGGTGGCCATAATGAACAGGGGCAAGATCATAGATTCCGGTACACCGATGGAAATCGTAGAAAGACATCACGAGGACGACAATCTCATAATTAGAGGAGATGGAGAAGTTTCAGCACTTCTGACTACCGGAGGATACAAATTCGAACGCGAAGGAGCGTACATCAAGGTAAATCTGAAGAGCATCAAGGATGCAACTCAGATAATCAACTATCTTTATGAAAGAAAAGCCAAATTTGAAGACTTCACTTTAAAGAGGGAAAGTCTTGAAGACGTATTTGTAAGAATGGTTGGGGAGATAGAGGAAGATGAAGCCGAGTAGAGTCAGCGCTTATTTCGTACTGCACGCAAAGTCGTACATGAGATCGAGGTCTGCCCTCTTCTTTCAGATTGCATTCCCGGTGATACTCATATTGCTATTCGGTGCAATATTTTCCGGTTCTTCTTATACCCCATCCACTCTCATTGTCCAAAACGAGAGCCCTTCTGCAATATCGTGGGAAGTTGTTGATGCGATTAACTCATCTGGACTCTTTAAGGTCCAAGTGATCGGTGCAAACCAGAATCTATCTGATTATATCAATTCTCATTCCATTCAGGCTGCGCTGTTGATTCCTTCAAACTTTACAACCAATTATGCTTATGGATACGGACTCTTAATTCTTAAGGGGCACACCAACCCAACTGTGGCTAGCGTGGATTATCAGACCATCAATGGGATCCTTACCCAGATCAATTTCAAGGCCAGTAATACCTCTGAAAAACTGATTCTCTCTTCCCAGGTTGCACTCGGAAACTCGGGAAAGACCATAAATTTCTACGTACCTGGTTTGATTGGATTTACCGTGTTGAGCACGATGTTCAACATGGTCTACACCGTTCCTAACTATAGGAGAGAGAAACTCTTCAGACAACTCTCTTTCAGCGGCTTGACTAAGTCAGAGTGGATAACAGCTAACATGCTGTTTTCCTTCCTGATGCTCGTGCTTTCTGATGTCGTACTGGTTGCGATAGGCATATTCGTTTTCGGTGCTTCCCTAACGTTAAACATCGAGACTATCTTGGCATCTGCTTTGATAATTTTCGGCGGTTTGGTCTTTTTCACCAGCGTCGGCATCCTTGCGGGGCTGGTCTCCGATAACGAAGAAACGGTATCCGTAGTTGGGAACCTTGTGATGTTTCCTATGATGTTTCTGTCGGGAGTCTTCTTTCCATTGAGCTTCGCCCCAGCCTACTTGGTTACAATATCAAAATTCCTGCCGCTCACATACTTCATAAATTCTTTGATCTCTGTACTGGACTACGGAAACATATCGACCGTCACACTCCAGATAATTTGGTTGTTGCTTGGTTCAGCCATCCTGTTTGCAGTTGCAGTGAAACTATTCAGCTGGAAACAGAAATAAAGCCATTCTCGGATCGGATCTGTAGAGCCTCACCCGATGAATTTATCTCACACACCTACCCATTAGTTTAATAATCAAAATGTCCTTTATTGTTTGACAATATGGGAAAGCTGACTGCAGTTATCGCTGGGGTCGCCATTCTACTGGTCTTCTCATATTACGTTCTGTCCGCTTCCTTCAGCCCCCTAATAAACTGGATTGGCCCCGTTCTTGGTTTCAGATTGAACCTTATACTTGGGTTAATATGGCTCGAGCAGGGAACTCCGCTACAGTATGCCCTAATATTTGCTTTGTGGGCCGTGGTTGGGGTGATAGTAGGAATATCATCTAGGAGATATCGTGCCGTTTTCGGTACTTCGGCCCTGCTGTGGATAATCCTTGGACTCATAGTTGCTATTTCTATAGGTGCACTGGCTGTGGGTATACTGAAGGGCGGAGGCACAAGGAGTTCACTGAATTCATTTTCCACGCTCAGCTACGTTCCACCAGGTTCGAACATATACTCGATACTCCACGAACCTGTGATCTCAAGGTTGTATAACTTCCTGGTCTCTTTGATCACGGGAGGAAGTTTAACTACTCTGATCAGCTCCTGGTCGAGGATGAGTACTGCTTCCAAGTTGACCGAAATACTTGGGATTGTGTTTCCATTCATCCTTGGCCCCCTGGAGGCCTTTATCATTCTGGTGGTTTTTGGGGTGATAGGTCTCTACCTCAAGAGGCTGTTCTTTGGAGACAACTCTGGCCCTAAGAAGGAGAAGAAACTGAGGAAGAGCAAGATAGCTGTGCTTGTGATCGTAGCTGGGTTGATTGCTTCTTCTGGGGCAATCGTTCTAGAAGATAATCTCCACGCTGGGGGAGGAATAGCAGTTTCATCTTCTGATCTTCCGGTTGCTGAGCTGAGTCCCCTATCGTCAATTATCACAACAGTCGTACCAAACGTAATTGGAGGAGCCGCGTCTCTCCCCCTCCAGTCAACTAGCGATGTCATGAACGGGGCGGGAGGCTGCAGCCAAACCTCTCTTCCCAATTCCATGGGATACGCTCTGACTCCTTCGATGTCTGCGTTTCCGAATGGGACCTACAAGGGGGGAATTGCGCTTTCTCTGTTGGAAAAACAAGGGAGCCTCCTCAACGTATATGGTGCGATGAATTTCTCCAATCCAAGCTCCGGATTCCTCTCAACTCCAGCCTTCAAGAACAGTGAGTTCAGCTTTGTTGTTCTTCAGTCCAATCTATACCAGATAGTACAGTCATTTGAAAATTCGAGCAACTCTTCGGGTTTTTCCACGTTCAATATCTCTTCCCCCTCAAGCCTGACCGGGCTGGTCAATCTCGTTCCAGGGTACCTGTTCGTAATCGCCTACAATGGATCGTTAAAGTCAACGAGTGGATACGCAGCCGGTGCAGCATCGTACATGGCGTCCTCACTGGGAATTTCCGGATATATGAACTTGATATCTATGAATACTACAGAACTGACCAACCTGACTCACACGACCTCCACCAACACAAAATCTGGAAATGAGATGAGCATCTACGTTTACGCAGCTGAGCCAGATTATGGTGGGGCAGCACAGAACTTTTCGAAGAATATACTGAGCCAGATAGATAACGGTCCCGTGAGCGATCTTATTCATAGTTCGGTTGACTCGGGTTATCTTGTACCCGGCAAAAACTCCCTCAGTTCAAGCTCTAGCGTTATTGTTTATGGAAACATTAATTCGAGTCTGTTTTCTACGCTTCTGAACAACACTACAGCAAAGGCATTTTCGTTTCTAACTAGAGGAGGCTCATTCGTCTTTGACCTGTCAGAATGGCAGCACAGGTTTTACTCATCCAATTCTGATTCATATAGTGCGAGTGATATGTTTGGATACGGTGGTCCATTGAACGTGTCCAGCAGTGAAATAACGGTCCTTGGCTTTGGTAGCGACTTTTCTTCGTCCCTCACAAATGTGACTTCGCTAGTTTCCGGCATGAACGTTAGCCTGTTGACGAATTACCCGTCCGTTTCCGGGTCATTGGCCCGATATTCAAACAACTCTACAAGTATAAAGTTCACAGCAATTCCAAACGGAACAATCTACCTGTCCCATTACAAAGCGACGGTCAATGCATCTCTCCCTGCAAACTTATCGGTGAACATGGATGCCAAACAGTTGAGTGGGAACAAACTGAAGCTTGTTTTCTCAGTGGTGAACAATGGCGACCAGTCGCTGAACAACGTCAACATATCACTGCAGAAGTTCTTCTCTGACTACGGTAATATGGTAGAAAGAGTTTCGAACTCTCCCACGAGCGTTTACATCAACTCGATCGGACCAGGCCAGAATGTCTCCTTTTCATCTACTGTAATCTTGAAGGGAACGGGCTCCTATTACCTACCTCCTCTCACTGCAACCTACAGTTTCGGAGGCCATTCCTTCCGCACACAGTACGGTTCCGGCTACTGGTTGCTTGCACAGAAACCTTCGGTGGCATATGCAGTCACATTCTCTGTCCTCACCTTGATAAGCCTTTATCCTCCACTGGAGCCCTTGTCCCATTTTTATTTGGGACCTCTTAACATCGTAGAGCTGGTCATACTGATCATAATT
>JAKBNO010000053.1 GCA_021831005.1 Thermoplasmata archaeon | reverse complement strand
ACAACAGTGCATAATGTTTCGAGAACGGAAGTTACCCGCACCATCCCTGCTCAATGCGCCCATAAAGAAATGGCTTTATAATAAGTCATAATCCTGTTTGCTCAAAGGTGAAATGGTTTGCCCTCAAAAAGTAGTTATTCGTTCCAGTCTGAAAACTTTCTAATTGTTAAGGAAGAGATGAAAGGTGTAGTCAGAGACAGAATGACAGAGTGGAGAGCTTCAGGCACAGTCGAGAGAATTTCGACCCCCTCCAAGCTTGCAAGGGCAAGAGCACTGGGTTATAAGGCCAAACCAGGATTTGTCACAGTAAGGGTAAAAGTAAACAGGGGTGGCCTGCACAAAGCGAAAATAATGGGTGGCAGAAGACCGAAAAGATACGGATACAACAAACTTACACACGGAAAGAGTGAGAAGTGGATCGCTGAAGAAAGAGCTCAGAATAGGTACCCTAATCTCGTTCTGTTGAATTCCTATTATCTTGCAGAGGACGGGAAGCACAAGTTCTACGAGGTAATGTTTGTGGACCCTACACATCCATCCATACTCAACGACAAGAACCTAAAATGGACAGCTGACAAGACTCAGAAAGGAAGAGTCTACAGGGGCCTTTCTACTGCAGGAAGGAAAGCAAGGGGACTGGCCACGAAGGGCAAGGGAAGCGTGAAGTCCAGACCATCCATAAGGGCTAAGGGAAGACTGAGGAGACACTGATCAGGTACTTCTTTCCCCATTTCTTGATTTCAATCACACAATCAGGGTCATCCATCTTCACTTTCATACCTCTCTTTTCGAACTGAGGGGCGAAGATACCTATAGCATCCCTGGGACCATCGATCTTGAAAGTGTTGCCTTTGGTCTCTATCTCATCGATGTTCTCATTTACGAGGTAGCACCATTTGCCGTTCAGGTCCAGGTCGACCGGTTTGGGAAATATGAACAGGAAATGGTAATTGTCCCTCTCCTCGAAGAATTCTATATCCCTCGACAATAGTAGTTCCCTAACCTCTCTCACTCGCTCTCGCCTAACAAGTAAAGATCTCACTTCTTTTAATTTCCTCAAGGAAAATAAGTTTATTTATGAATTTGCTAATCACAACCTGTGAATTTGACTGTTGTTAACATCGAAAAAGAGGAAGAAAATGTGATTGTCGGTCAGGCCCACTTCATTAAGACAGTCGAAGACCTCTACGAGTCGATCAAGAATTCTTCCCCTACTGCCAAGTTTGGAATCGCATTCTGCGAGGCATCAGGCAAGAGACTGATCAGATTTGATGGAAATGATGAGACCCTGACCCAACGGGCGGTCAAGAATGCCGAGAGGTTGGCGGCTGGTCACGTCTTCGTGATTCATCTCGAAAGTTCATTCCCGATCAACGTGATACCCCACATCAGGAACGTCCCAGAAGTGCTCAACATATTTGCGGCCACATCCAACCCTATCTCCGTCGTGGTTGCTGAGGATGGGGACAGGAGAGGGGTGATGGGAGTGCTTGATGGAGAACGGCCACTGGGTGTCGAGAAGGACGAGGACGTAAAGGAAAGAAGAGAGTTTCTGAGGACGATAGGATACAAGAGATGAATGAAACTGAGGACTTCTATAACTTCGAGTCGATGTACTATGACAAGATATATGGAATATTCAATCGGGACGTAAACTTCTACAAGTCTCTGTCAGCTTTCTCCCCCTGCCTGGAACTGTTCGCTGGGACTGGCAGGATCATCTCCAGGTTCAAGGGTGGGGTAGGTCTGGATATAAACAGAAACATGCTGCAACGTTCTGAGAACGAATTCATAAAGGTCATGGGGGATGCACGGTCCCTCCCATTCAAGAAACACTTCAACACCGTTATCGTGGGCCTCAACAGTTTACTGCTGGTGCCAAACAGAGAAAAGAAGATCATTCTGAAGGAGGCGAGGAGAGTGCTGAACAAGGACGGATTTCTCTTCGTGGACGTCATAAATGGGTTCAACCTCAAGAGGAGTACGTACGATATCTCTGAGTTCAACGACGGGAATATGAAGATATACCTCAAGATGAGGGCAAAGAAGATCAAGGACCACTATGATCTTAGGTACTCCTACAGCATATTCAACCGGACGAAAAGAAATGTGGAAAAGACTATTACCATTTATCCAATAGCATTAGCGGAGCTGGGAGAGATGCTCGATTCAGAGAATTTTGAAGTCGACGGAACTTTTGGCGATTATGATCTCTCTCCGTTGAGGACTTGGTCGGAGAAACTGATAGTGAGGGCGAAGGCAATCTGATTAGAAGGTGAGTCCGTTGAGTGCAAAGGACAACGTTGAAAAGATCTTCAAATCACTAGAGGACCTGAAAGAGAGGAATCGATCGGTACCGATCGTGGTGGAAGGCAAGAAAGACGTAATTGCTCTCAGGAAGTTGAACTTCGAAGGTGAAATTTTTCCGCTTCATTCCCGAATGACCATCGAAAGCTTCTGCAGGAATCTTTCGAAAGGTCACAAAGAAGTCATACTTCTTCTAGACTGGGATTCGAAGGGCAAGAGGCTCACTTCGTCACTGATAAGACACCTTAATTCGTATGAGGTCAAGACCGATTATGATTTCTGGAAACTGTGTTTTTCAATGGTATCGCAGATGTCGAATGTGGAATCTCTACCTTCAGCTTTTTATAGATTAACCTCTGGGAATGGATCTTCCCAGCACACTTAACGCACAATTCAAGCTTCGCGACATAATGCTCTGAACAAACGGGCTTACCACACAACTTACAGGACACACCTGCAGGAAGGCCGCATATGTAGCAGAGTGACAGGACTGTCATTTTTTCTCTGTCCCATAATTCTCTTTTACCGATTTGAACCTTTTGTACATAGCAATATCATAACCTATTTTTATTAAACCTCCAGCAACAAAAGAGAGAGAACCTGCAGCAATAGAAATCAGGTAAGAGGATATGTAAGGGGATGAACCATTTGCTGCGCTCCTGAAGGCGTTAGACACCCCCACCACATAACTCCTGTCGTCCTCGTCAACTATACTGTTGAGGTAGGACTGCCTGGTCGGGACATCCATTTGACTCAGAGTCTGCCTAAGGAACAGGAACAAGAGGGAGAGCGATAGCGTGGGAACAAGTGGGATCAGGATAAGGAAGATATTTGAAGGGATGTGTGTAAAGACCATGGTATTCACTAGACCTATCTTGGATGCTATAAACGGGGTCAGCAAGACGGAAATGGCTGTTATGACGTCTACTACGGTGAAAATGTACCCAAGCTGAGAGAAATTGAAGTTGTACCTTAGACTAAACCAGTATGCCATCAATCCCTGCAGTACGAATCCGCCGGCCACTGCATCAACGGAAAAAAGTGCACTGACATCCCGTGCAATGATCTTGCTCTTCTTTGAAACAGAAGAGACGATTACCCGTCTCTTTTCCTTGTTTGATGGTATGAAAAAGTAGGTGACAACAATGATTCCAGCAAATATCATCGAGACCTCAAATGACACGTTAAGACCGAGATTGAGGGAAACTGCCCCAACTGATGCAGCAATATAGCCTCCAAATGTGTATAGGGCAAAAAGTCTGTTTTTGGACGACTGACCCGCTTTAATGTGTGCGATCAGGGGTTGTTCGAAAGCTGAGAAAAGAGTGTTATCTGATGGATTGACTCCTAGGGATCCTATGATCGAAAATAGTGCCTTCAGAACTGGATTTTGCAGGAGATAGAAGCCAGAAATTCCTACCAAGAGCAGGATGGAAAACAGCACCAAAAACAGCTTTGAGTAACCCAGGCCGTATCTTGAAGTGATGAGAAAGGTCAGAAAGGAGCCGAGTAGAATAGATCCAGTGACCGTCACTCCAGATTCGAGTGGACTCAACCCTCCTCTTATGAGATATATGATAGTGATGACGGAGAACACTCCATATATGAACCCCCTTAGAGTTCTGGTGAGGAAGAGCAAGTATTTCTGGTCCACGATGCCAAAACCAGTCACAAAGTAAATACCTTTTCAGCCAAAGTGATATCCTCCCACGACTAAAGCCGTGGGCTTCCTGCTTCTCGGGCCGGGTTGCCTTGCTGGTAGTGCCCCAATCTCCACAGGCGTGACTTCGGGAATGCCCCTCCCTAGTTCTTCCAGACATAGATTGTGGAAGTTGATGGCTGCATTGAGATCCCTGTCGATCTCCAGACCACAGCTATCGCGGTGAAAGATACAATCAGAGAGCTTCAGATGGCCGTTTTCCAGAACATCAAGACCGGACTGCAAGTACGTAATCGAGCGGTAACGTTGTCGGGCTTGAACCTCGGAAATCCTGCTGTCTGTTGCTTTCCCAATCGCTTTTCTTCAATTCTTCTGAAGAAGTTCTGGTAGGCGCGATCCACTCTTCCCGCGACATCCTGCAATACCTGGGAATGAATATCCCTGAATTCGGGGAAGGCTTTCTTCAGTTCTGGTTTCTGGTACTGTCGAGAATAGTAGTTCACCTTCTTTCCCATTTTCGAATGAAGTGAGATTTCCCGCTCTCAAATGTAAAACAATTTTATCCCTTTAAACCATACCATGACGATATCATGAACAACGACCTAACAGATTTATTAAAGGAGTTAAAAATCAAGAGTCCAGACGAACTATTCGCAGACATTCCAGACGCAATCCGTACCAAAACACTAGGTCTCCCAAAAGGGATGGACGAAGATGAAATAAGAAGAGTGGCGAGCGCGTACGCGGGGATGAACAAGACAGTCAACCAAGAACACTCGTTCCTTGGCTTCGGTCTCTACAATCATTTCGTTCCAGCAGCGATTTCCAATGTAATCAATAGGAATGAATTCCTAACGGCGTACACCCCATATCAGGCAGAAATTTCACAGGGAATTATGCAGGCACTCTTTGAGTACCAGAGCCTTGCAGCCGAGTTGTTTCAGATGGACGCTGTAAATTCATCGATGTACGACGTCTCAACTTCCCTCGGAGAGGCAGCCAGAATGGCCAAGATCATAACAGGAAAGGACGAGTTCATCGTACCCAAATACCTGAGCAAGAACAAGCGGGCTGTCCTGGACAATTACGCCAGAGGAGCGGAAATCAAGGTCAAGGAAATAGATTTTGACGAGAAGGGAATGATAGATTTAGAGAGATTGAAGGAAGCATTGAATGAGAATACTTCTGGTGTCTACGTTGAATACCCAAATATGTTCGGCATAATTGACACCAACGTTCCAAGAGTGAAGGAAATCATAGGTGAGGAAAGGATATTCGTCGCGGGAGTAAACCCGATTTCCCTTGGTGTTCTTGCTCCACCGGGAAAATTCGGTGCCGACATAGCCATTGGAGACGGTCAGGTTCTCGGTCTTGGACTCAATTTTGGGGGCCCGGTCGTGGGCATATTTGCTACGAAGGAGCAATACATCAGGAAGATGCCTGGTAAGATAATGGGTATTACCAAGGACTACAATGGAAAAGTCGCTTTCTCCATGATTTTGCAAACGCGGGAACAACACATCAGGAGGGAGAGAGCAGTGACCAACATGACGAGCAATCAAGCTTTGATGGCTGTGGCTTCGGCGGTCTATCTTTCTCTGATGGGAGATTCGGGACTCAAAAAGATCGGTGAAATAAACATGGGAAGGACAAGGGAATTGATGGATATCGTGAGGGAATTTGATGTCACGATGCCATACGATGGATCACCCGTTTTCAACGAGTTTTTAATCAGATTGAAGGAGTCGAAGACATTCGTTTGCAGGATTGCAAAGAAATTCAATCTGGTCCCGGGATATGCACTTGGAAAGAACTATGGTTATAATGACCGCAATCAAACCAACATAGTGGTAAACGTTACGGAAAGAAATACCAATGACGATTTCAACGCTTACAAGGAATTCCTGAGGGAGGTGGCATAGATGTATCATCAAGCAGTGTTCGATGAACCGATCATTTTGGACCTGAAGGGAAGGAGGACCATTAAGATACCCTTGGAGAATCAGAAATTTAGAGTGGACATACCAGAAACGATGAAAAGAGGCAGCGCAGGGATAGGAGACAGGGAGGAGTTCTCGGTGATCAGGCACTACGTGAAACTCTCTGAGATGAATTTCGGAGCCGATTCTGGTTTCTACCCGCTGGGATCGTGTACAATGAAATACAACCCGAAGATCAATGATGAAATCGCAGTCCTTGAGGGTTTCCGGATGATTCACCCCCTCCAGGACAGCAACGATGTTCAGGGGGCCCTGAAGTTACTCTACGAACTCGCGGAATCACTGAAGATCATAACTGGTATGGATGAAATGACACTGCAGCCCTTGGCTGGTGCAGGCGGAGAATTCACAGGATTGTCCATAGTGAGAGCCTATTTTGAATGCGCGAAGCAACTCGATACTAGAAGAGAGGTAGTTGTACCTGATTCAGCACACGGTTCAAATCCAGCATCGTCCCACATGGCTGGCTTTGACGTTGTTCAGATACCTTCAGCTCCGGATGGCACTGTCGATATTGAAAAGTTCAAGGAAGCGGTCACCGAAAAGACAGCCGCATTCATGATAACGAATCCGAATACTCTCGGAATATTCGAGGACAAGATTCTGGAAATGGCAAACTATGCTCATTCCAAGGGAGCGTTGCTTTACTATGATGGAGCAAATTTGAATGGAATAATGACAAAGACTACTCCCGCCAAGATGGGATTTGATATCGTCCACCTCAATCTCCACAAGACTTTTTCTACACCACATGGAGGTGGAGGACCTGGTGCAGGACCTGTGGGCGTTGTTGAAAAACTTAAGGATTTCCTGCCCTATCCGATGATCACTTTTGACGGCGATAAGTACCACGACGACTACGTTCCACCGAAGACCATTGGAAAAGTTGCGAGTTTCTTCGGAAACTTTGGAGTGTTGGTACGGGCCTGGACTTACATCAAGATGATGGGAGAGGAAGGGCTCAGAGATGCATGCGAAACTGCCGTCCTGAACTCAAATTACATGAGGAAGAAGGTACAGGAATTCATGTCCGTTCCTGGGAAGACTTTAAAGAAGCACGAATTTGTCGCCTCTTCCGTGGGGGCAAGCATGCCTAAGGCTGGAGACATAGCTAAACATCTTATCGACAACGGAGTCCATGCCCCGACTATTTACTTCCCCCTTATCGTTCCAGAGGCCCTGATGGTAGAACCTACCGAGAGTGCTACTAAGGCCGAGATGGATTTATTTATAGAGACTGTGAGGCAGACTCTGAAGTTACCGCACGAAACCTTTGAAAAGGAACCGGTGAACTTGAAGGTCACCAGGATAGACGACGTGGATGCTTCAAAGAACCCTAGACCGACCCTGAGGATGCTGAGGAAGGAGCATAAAGAGCAGCCCCTACAGCAAGTAATTTAAATTCCCAACAGTTCACCCTCAGGCGGAGGTTGCCGAGCTTGGCCAAAGGCGACAGACTCAAGATCTGTTCCTATAGGGGTTCGCCGGTTCAAATCCGGCCCTCCGCATCTTTTATGTGCGCACTAAAAGATTATAAAATTTAGAGATTGAAAGGACTCAAATTATCAGTGCAATTGCCAACCCAATACCTGTGACTGTCAGCCCAATAAGCTCAGTGTAGGTGTAGCGTTCGTGAAGTACCGCAATTACAAGGAGAACCGAGACTGGTACGGATATAATCGTTACAATCCCGGTCAATGCGGTCCCAAAGTTGGTGATAAACACGCCATAAGCTGCATTGGCTACCCCTGCCAACATACCTCCAGTTAATGCGAACAATAATGTTTTTTTCTTGATCGAGAACAATGACTTCCGTGCAAGACTGAATGCTATCACAACCACGCTTGCTACTGCATACAAAAGGAACGTGAAAAATATCGGATCTCTTGAGGATACAAAAGAGAAAAAGACCCATTCTAGTCCCCAAAGTATGGGAGCTAAAACAACAAAGATGAACGGGATTCCCAGTGATATGTTCCCGGCCTTGAACTTTGGAAGACCAATAAGAACTATTCCAATGAGTGAGAGCAAGAGACCCGTGACAATAATGTTTCCTGGGTAAGCAGAACTGAACAAGGCACCAAAGACCAGGATAAGTGGGCCCTGCAGGTTGAATACAGTGCTGGATATTCCAGCATGCACTTTTTTCATTCCCTTATATCCAGAGAGGTATCCGAATGCTCCGATAGCGCCGGCTAGAATTACGGTTGGGATTGGAGATCCGAAGGAAACAGACGAGTCTCGCAGTGGAATGAAGACAAGTTGTTCAACTAGCATGGTCAGCGCTATTCCTGACACATAGATCGCAGTAAATCCCTCCACTGACGCCTCCCTAAGTCCTACCTTCGCAATTGGAATTGCTCCGGAAAAACCCAGTGTTATAAGGAAAATGAGCAGCAATTCTTGGGAGGTCACGCTCCGAGGATAACTCTCGACTTAAAATAAGTTCATTTTCTTTCTAAATTATCTGAAAAATCTCACTTTGACTCCAGTGTCATATTTGTATTAGTTGGAAGCAAAGTAAACTATCAATGCCATGCGCACTACGCATACATCATTCACTACTGACCTTGCACCTTACGGGACTTCTATTCTAATAATAGCTAGTTGCATCCAACCTCACGCAAAATTAATTTGCTAAACTTGTTTGAATAACCATGGAAAAATGGGCTAACAGCTCTGTGACTCTGGAAAAGGTGCATAACAGGGCATTGGATTCTCAAAACTATGTCTCCGCACTCAACTTGCTCGACTCCAAAGTCCGTGTAATGGAACCAAGTGATGAAGTTTTCGGGAGTTCGAATGAATTCGCTGAGATGCTCAAGATATTAGAAAAAAAATACGAAATCAAGAAGGTACTCTCAGAAAAAGGAAATGATTGCTCTCTCGATGACTACAAGCTTCCGAATTCGATAGTTTTCATGATCTCGAGGTATCAGGTCGAGAACGATAGGATTACGTTCATGAGAACCAAGTTTGATTCCAATGAGATGCCTCGAATGAATGCGAAGGAGAAGTGAAATCTACTTGTCAAGAAAGCAGGAGCCAAGTGGAATTAGAATCGGTCAGGATCTTAAGGCGACAGAGTTTGCACGCCTTCATAATATTCCGGGAAAAATTCTGATACTCCCAAATGCCTGGGATGTTCCGAGTGCGAGACTTTTTGAGAATGCGGGTTTCCCTGCAGTCGCTACTTCAAGCGCAGGGATGTTTGCGTCCCTAGGATACCCGGATGGTGAGGCGATTGGAAGGAAGAAATTTCTGGAGTCTGTGAAGAGAATAGGTGACGTCTTGTCCCTGCCTCTCTCAGTGGATTCTGTGGCTGGATTTGGAAAGAACACTAAGGACTTGAAGGTCACCGTGAAGGGGCTCATTGAAGCAGGAGCAGTCGGAATGAACATAGAAGATTTCGAACACGAAACTAAGCAGCTATATCCTCTGGAGTTCCAAGTGAAAAAGATAGCCACCATAATGGAAGTGAGTGAGAGCCTAGGAGTAAAAATGTTTGTGAACGCAAGGACGGATTCACTTAGGTACTTCGAAGGGGATGATGACGAAAAATTCGAAGAAGCGGTGAGAAGGTGCAAGGAATTCAGGGATGCTGGAGCTGGATGTGTCTATCCCATGGGTCTCGTCCGCAGGGAGGACATAGAGCGTTTCGTCAGAGAAATGAACGGGTTCCCTATCAATGTGATGCTGAGAACGGGAGTTCCTCCGTTGAACGATCTGGAATCGATTGGCATAAAGAGAGTGAGTTTTGGTCCAGGGGCGAGTTATGCTGCTATGGGGTTGCTAAAAAAGATATCGAACGAGATCCTGAATGAACGTAACACGGATTCACTTCTTAATGGAGGGATCAGCTACGAGGAGCTCATAAGCCTGACAGAGCCGCGTCCAGAGTGATTAGATAATACATTCTTATCTAGGTTCTTTCCAACTTGACCTTTTTAAGAGCGATCTCCTCGTTGATCTGCTTTATCTGTTTCTCAGCCCTCCTGTGGGCATCAATCAATTCCTTTAGGGATTTCATGTAAGCCAGCTTGTCTCTGACATATACCGCTCTCTCGTTCAGGTACTCGTCCAATGTCACCCCATCCTCCTTCACCGTGCTCAGGATTTTTTCCATTGTGGAGACCGACAACCCAAGGTTCATTAGTTCCTCGAAATATCTTGATATCTTTAGAAACTGTTCCACACTCAGTTCCCTCTTGCCGATTAGGGAAATTTGGGATGAGACCTCCTGTATTTTGCTCGCGTCAAAACCTGCGTGCTTGAGACCCTCAATTACGCTCTTCAGGGAGTTTTCATCCTCTTTCCCCCCCGGAAGTTCTTCCCTCAAGTAGTTAGAGAAGGCCACTTCTTTGGATAACTCCTTCTTCTCTTCATCTATTCTCTCCAATTCTTTCTTCACATTGGACAATCTCTCAGTGAGTTCCAGGTTATGAATCTCCTTGCTCTTGACCTCCCTATTCAGTTCCTTACCTCTTTCCACCATATCCTCGAGTGCTTTGGGTATCTCAACATAGTCTATATTCTTGTATTTTGCAAGTTTCATCATCTTCTCTGCAGTTTTCATGAATTGCTCTCTCTGCTCCTCTTTTAGAGAATAGATTTCGTTCACTATTCCAATAACCTTGTCCCTATCTCTGTCCTTGAATATCCCATAGTATTGGTAACCTTCAACCAGATCGTGGGGAGTCAATGCTTTGTCTCTGAGCATGAACGCTAGTTCTTTCAGTTCCTGGGCTATATCGTTGCTTAAGTCCATGTTGATATAACCCTGCTTCCATTCTTCAATCACGTCTTCAACAGAGCTGACAGAAATTCTTTCTTCCAGTGAAATGTCCTCTAGTTTTCTACCATTTATGAACTTGATTAAGACCCTATTTTTGGTCTTTAGGGGGACTGAACTCATTCGGGTTTCTAGGGAAATCCAGTATATAACTGTTCTACATATCGGTACTGTCAATGGCCACTTCGGCTGTGGGTTTTTATTTGTAGCAGATTCCAAAGGTATAAAATCTGCAAGCCCCTCAGTCCTTTGTTAAAGAATGGAAATCGAGCGACTTATTGTCGGTCCACTTGGAACAAATTGTTACATACTCAGTGAAGGAAATGATAGCCTTGTCATCGACCCAGGAGGGGACGATCACATAATACTTGAATATCTGGAAAAGAAGAGACTTGTTCCAAAGGCGATTATAGCTACGCACGGGCATTTTGATCACGTTCTATCGGTCCACTCTTTGAAATCTGTGATTAACGTTCCCTTCTACCTGCACAAAAGGGAAGAGAAAATTCTGGCCGGATATTCTGAATTCGTAAAGAATTACATAGGAATTGATCCAGGCCCAACCCCTGTCCCAGATCAATACTTGAGTAAAGGAACTGAATTTAAACTTGGAGACAGTACGCTTATTGTTATTGAAACTCCGGGTCACACTCCAGGGAGTTGTTCATTTATCGTTGGAAACTCAATGTTTGTTGGAGATTTTGTTTTCAACGGTTCTATCGGCAGAACTGATTTCGGAGGTTCTCATTCGGAGATGAGCGCTAGCATTAGGATGTTAAAGAAAATGGAAAGCAATCTTGATATCTACCCTGGACATGGTGATTTTACCAGCCTGGACAACGAAAAGATCAACAACCCTTTTTTCAAAGAAATCTTCTAGGTTTATCTATCGCGAACCAGTCGAATTATAGACTTAATAGTGCTCATTACTTCTGTACACAAATTGGTCTTCCAAAGAGGTGTTTTGATTTCTTCAAGGTGTGATTAGTTAAGAAAACTTATTTAATCGAACTAAGTATTTTTTATATACTTAAATTTGATAACCAGTAGTGTCAAGCGATGTAGATGTGAAGGGAGGAATTTTGGCCCCAATCCTTATATTGAAAGGAAAGGAAGTGAGGGACGGTGCCGGAGTAAAGTTATCGAGATTGTTTGGTTCGCAGGGAACTTTTGAATACACTGATCCATTCCTTTTGCTGGACTATTTTGGTTCGGACAAACCTGAAGATTACTTGAATGGATTTCCTTGGCATCCTCACCGGGGAATAGAGACCCTGACTTATCTTCTGAAAGGAAAAGTAGAACACGAAGATAGCATGGGAAATAAGGGGGTAATTCGGCAAGGAGAGATACAATGGATGACTGCGGGAAGCGGAATATTCCATCAGGAAATGCCCAGTTCATTTGGTCAGGACAAGGAGATGCTTGGCTTTCAACTATGGCTGAATCTTAGAAAAAATGATAAGTTTTCTAAACCCACTTATCGAAGCATCGACGTGAACCATCTCAATAAACTGCAATCGGAGAGAAATGAAATAAAGGTCATTTCTGGAAGTATACTTGGAAGAGACAATCCTTCCATGGAAAAACACAGTCTAGACGTGAGTTATTTCGATATAACTTCCAATGGTGGATCGTTGGAGATACCAAAACAGAATGATTTTACCTCTATGGTTATCCCGATGGAAGGCACCCTTACCTCGAACGGAACCAAACTAAACAAGTTGGAAGTAGCAGTTTTTGGATCAAAAAGTGGGACAATCAAGATAGAGGGAGATCAAAAGCACCGCTACATATACATTTCAGGACGAAGAACCAATGACAGGATCAGCTGGTACGGTCCGATAGTGATGAACGATTGGAGGGAGATAGAGGATTCGTTCCGAGATCTTCAAAACGGGACATTTGTCAGGGACAAGAGTCCGACATTCGACAAGTTCTGAGGAGTCGGGATTTTAAATTCCCAACTAGAAAATCCATATTTAGTCCATTAAAATATAGTATGGATGAAACTTTTGGTCCCATTCCCTGTAGGAGATAGATTCAAAGAGATAGGAACTAAAGTACTCGGTAAAGGTAATGTGATTTGGTATCCAGACTCGGGTGAAGCGGACGCTTTGCTCATTAGGGATAATCTTTATCCCAAAGACAAAAATTTCAAGTTCATACAGACTGTGAGCGCTGGCACCGATCACATAGATATGAACAAAATACCAGCCAATACACTCGTTGCAAGCAATGCAGGCGCCTATTCAATATCGGTAGCTGAACACGCTTTTGCATTATTACTTGAACGTACCAAGAGGATTTCGATTTTTGAGGATGAAACGAAGAATGGGATTTACAGACCTCATTCTACAAAGCTTCTCTATGGGCGGACTGTAGGAATTATTGGGTACGGCGGTATTGGTAGCAGAGTTGCTTACATAGCCAAGGCGCTAGGAATGAAAGTTGTGACTTTAGGACGTGGCCACAGAGACCAGAATTCTGACGAATTCCTGGGACTGGATGAGCTTGATAAGTTGCTGGTACAATCCGACTTTGTTGTGATTTCAATTCCACTGACTAGCCAGACAAAGGACATGATAACTGAGAGGAATCTGAAATTGTTGAAGAAAGATTGCATAATAGTGAACGTGGCAAGACCAGAGCTAGTGAAGAAAAGTGACCTGTTGCAGTTCCTTGATTCGCATAGTGATGTGACCTATATGACTGATGTATGGTGGAATGAGCCCAATCTTGATGACTCAAATCGTGAAAACATCGTGGTAACGCCTCATGTCGCGGGAGGGTTGTCAGGAGAGATAATGGAAGTAGCCTATCTTCGTGCTTTTGAGAATATAAAGAGATTTATGCAAGGCGAGAGACCACTAAATTTGGTCAGAAAGGATGAGAGTTTGTACCTGGACAGGAAGAAAATCGGGATTTGATTTTCTCCTAGCATAATTGAAATTATTCCCATTCCAAAGCAAGGTTACGGGAAAATCTTTAACGTTTCTTGAATTTGGGATTTGTGGCTGATGGTTTAACTAAGGTAAGAAGACATCCGGAAAGAGGGAGCAACGATAAATATTTGTTACTCGACATATTAGAAAGTGGCCTGGTATGTCAGATAGCTTTTCAACTGGAAGGACAACCATTCATAATTCCAATGTCGTACTACAACGACCTAGACTTTATTTATTTTCACGGGAGTCCAGTTGCAAGGATTTCAAATGCACTGCGATCGGGGATTTCGGTGGCAATTTCGGTCTTGGAACTCAATGGCCTTGTGATTGCCAAGGGGATGGCTGACAATTCGATGAACTACAGATCCGCTGTAATTTTTGGGAGACCAGAAGAAGTGTCGAGCGAGGAAGAGAAATTGACCTTATTCAAGGAATGGATCGACCAGCTCATGCCAGGAAGAAAGCAAAACACGGAAATGCCCAACCACGATGAACTGAAGAATGTATCTCTATTCAAAATGAAGCTGGACCAATTTTCTGTGAAAGTTAGGAAAGGAGGACCGTCAGAAGTGAGAAAGAGTCCGGAAATCTGGTCCGGCGTCGTTCCGCTCTCATACAGATTCTATAATCCAGAATTTTCCTCGAGTGCTCAGATACCCGGATATGTGAAGGACTTCATAGATGTGAGGAACGGAGATAAAGAGTAGAGTTACTGCAATAGAATTGATCTCCATTCCTTGACGGTGAATGTATTGCCCAATGGACTTGTTCAGTCTTTCTTGAACTCTAGGAGCCCCTAAACAGTCTTGTTCAACTTCTATCTTCCAGCCATTTGAATACTTCACTATAGAACTGTTCCTGATGTTTTCTCTCCTTGAATCCGTGTCCTTCTCTTGGAAATAAGAGCAATCGTACGTCCTTTCCTTTTTCCTTGAGTGCCCTATAGAATTGATAGTACTGACCCACCGGAACATATGGGTCTTCTATCCCGTGTGCAAGAAGGACCGGGGTCTTCACATTGTCAACGTACCTAAGAGGGGAGAATTTTATGAATCTGTCGAACTTATACGGGTCTTCGTTGTAATGTATCCTGTCCCACGTAGGTAGATTGCTCACTCCGTGGAAACTGATCCAGTCGGATATTCCAAATAGGGAAACTGCCCCTTTGAAAATGTTCGTCTGGGTAATTGCCCAGGCAGACATGAAACCACCATAAGATCCCCCCATAATGAAGATATTCTTCCTATCAATTCCTCTTGTCCTTATCAGGTAATCTATGCCAGATAGAATGTCATCCAAATCTTTTCCCCCCATATCTCCAAGATTCAGTTCTGCAAATTTTCTCCCCCTACCTGTGCTACCTCTGTAGTTCGGTAGAAACACAGAATACCCTTTGGAAATGAAAAGTGTGGCGAGATCCATGTATGAGTCTTTTGAGTTTCCAGTCGGCCCCCCATGCACAATAACCATCAGAGGAGCATTCTTTCCAGCCGTCCTGAATATTCCAGATATTTCCAGTCCGTCTTTAGAATTCCATTTGACTTTCTCCGAGCTGTAGCTAATGCAATTTTCAAGTCCTTTGTTTATGCCAGTGAGTATTTTTTCCTTTTTCGTTTTCAGGTCTATGAGTATTACCTCGTCTGGCTGTCTAGAGCTTTCAAATGAAAGGACAGCTTTGTCTTTTGAAATGGAAAACGAAGGAGACCATGGTTTATGGACGGAACCATATTTTGACCAAAGGACCTTCCTCTTACCATCTGAGAAAAGTGAGAGTGAAAACGCGCCTTCGCAGTCCGACAGCGTATAAAATTCATTCTCGGAGGTCCATTGAACTTCAGAATAACTTTCCTTGTTCCCTTCCGTCAGGTTCTTTGGTTTTCGACTCTTGATGTCTATGCTTAAGATGTCCCCAGAGTTGACTCCCCTGTCGCTCCACAGTGATTCTAGGAACGTCACTTTCTTGTTGTCTGGAGACAATCTTGGCTTTGCCACCTGCCGATCTTTTTTTGAGTAGATCTTCTTGACTTTGCCATCCTTCAGATCTATTAGGGAGACTTCAGCTTCGTACCACGACCATTCGAATGGCAGGGAAGAGCTGATGGCTGCGACCAGATCTTTGTTAACGTCAAATTCCCAGATCTGTTTCCCACTCGTTATTCTACGAAATCCAGACCCTGATTCGTACATCCATAATGAATCGAATCTCGGTTCTTCTTCGAAGAAATAAGCGTCGTTTCCATTTCTCTTTTCCTCTTTCAGTGAGTCTTTGTCTTTTATTAGCACGATGAGAGATTTGTCGTCTGCCCACTGTAGATCATTTGCCTCACCCTCAACTACAATTTCCTGATCTGATTCTTTCAAAAAGTCATAGATCAACAACCTGTACTCTTCTTCCTTTTTGGATAGATACGCGAGTTTGTTTCCAGATGGACTGAATTTTGGAGAGAAGTTCATCCATCCCTGTCGTGAAAATGTTCTTTCCTTTTCATCCTTAATAGATTGAGTCATAATCTCGCTTACGAACTCTTCCTTGAAATTCTTGAACGTCCCTGAAACCATAAAAGCAACTTTAGAACCATCCATGCTAATCTCTACGTCTGATGCCCTCTTTGCACTGAGGAAATCATCAACCCTGTGGGAGCGTTTATTTACCATCTTGGACGCCTCGTTCGGTGAATGTAGCTTACAAGTATTAATATTTGTGATTTTTCTTTAGCTAATTCACAGCATCTTCTTCCAAACTTCAACTTGACTTGAAATCCTCAATTATATCTTCACGAAATCTCTTGTTTTCCGTGAACTCTTTAGCAGTATCGCTGAGCACTTCGATCACGTTGAATAAAGCTTCCCTTGCCCTTTGAGTCTTTGCTGCCTCCAGAGACTGTCTTGAATGCCAGGGAGTCCCTTCTGGTGCAACCTGAAAACTAACCTCAAGGGCTGGAACTACCTGGGATACATTTGCGAAGTCTGTGGAGCCTTTTGGCATTTGTGAATATGTTTCTTCAAGTGCGGGACAATTTATACCTCGCCTCAAGATGTTGTCTCTTACCTTATTGGAGAGAGTTCTGTTGATCTTTGTGGTTGAGAAAAGAGGTCCTATCTTCTTGACAGAAAATGTGGTTTCGGTAGCAATCGAGCAGCCTTCAACGATCTTCATGAATCTTGTGACAAGTTCCTTATGATACTCCAAATCAGAGGACCTGATACCGTAGGTTAGAACTGCCCTTTCCGGGGTAACGTTTGAAGCTGTTCCTCCTTCCTTGATTATGCCATGCATGACGAAATTCACATCCCTTCTGACGTGCTGTCTCATCATGTTGACGGCATTGTATGAGAGAACTGCCGCATCAAGAGCACTCCTTCCGATATTCGGATTCGCAGCTTCGTGAGCTGCCCTTCCGACGAAGGTCACCTCTAAATCTTGAACTGCGAGGGTTTGGTCCCCTACGTCCCATCTGTCCCCCGGATGTGAGCCGAGAACCAGATCGATATCCTTGAAAGCTTTTGCATTGGCCATTATGATCTTGGACCCAGCCCATTCGCCCGATCCCTCTTCATCTGGAGTCCCGAATACAGTTATCGTTCCGTTTGAAATCTTCTCGGTGGTTCTTATGGCGGAAAAAATTGCCGACGAAGCGATCAAGTTGTGTCCGCACGCGTGCCCTATACCAGGAAGTGCGTCATACTCTGCAAGAAAAGCCACGGACGGCTTTCCGTTACCAATGATCTTCTCTGCTTTAAAAGCAGTTGGTATATTCAAAAATCTCTCGGTGACTTTGAACCCGTGGAACTTCAGAATATTAATAAGTAATTTGGAGGATTCGAACTCTTTACCACCTATTTCACTCAGATCGTGTATCTTTAGAGCGAGTTTCCAAAAATCGATTTCCTCAATCGAACCTGAGCTCGTCATAGAATTGCATACCAATCCATCGCAAATATATTTGGTCTAATGCGGGGACACACTGCGGTGCATTGCTATCTCACCTTAGTTTTGAGAACTGATTCCCCAGAACAGCAACTCGGAATTACTGAAAATTTGAGGTCAACTCAGTTCTCTGTCACTGGGCCGGTATACCCATGATCGATTATTATCACTGCTCCATTTATGGCAGGAGGATCCGTTGGAACATAATTACATTACAAGAGATGCAATCTCCTGAGGTTCTATTAACCGCTTTACGGGGGAGTTTTTCAAAAGAACTTCATCTATTACCTTATTTTCTTTTGGAACTGCAATTATGTTACTCACGCTAGATGATTCTTTAACGATCTAATTGTCATTTGGGTAGAGGCAGACCTTCAAACGAACCCAGAAGTGACAAGCTTGTCTATCACCCTTTTCCCAAATGAGTCGCTATAGATCAGTGCTATTGCAATCAGTGCAAACAATATCGTGGTGGTCACAGTAATAAGAATAGCCAATGAAGGGAGACCATTCTCTAGAACAGCGAATGAAATAGTGACAAGGATCCACGCAGGTAGTGCGGGGAGCAGTGTTCCCATCTGTCTCAGGTTGAGCTGACCGGGCATAGAAAGTTCTTCCTTGATTTGAAGTGGATACAGGAATGCAGAAAGATAAACCACGATTATCAGAAGAGACGGTATGACTACGAGAAGGAACAGTCCTAAATTCAGAGCTTGCTCATCGCCACCTAGTGCTATCAGAAAATTCGCAATTGCAAGAGGGGATAGGAGGGTTGCTATCGACAGTGATTTTGCTACTACTATGTCCCTCAGATATCTCGTCGGATTTCTAGTCATGAAGCCTAGCCACAGTCTCTCATTACCGAGGACACCCATGGTGAAAAACATGATGAAAATGACGGAATATATTGAGAAGATAAAGAGGGCAATCTCTTGAGAATGCAGAGGAAGTTTCAGTCTGTAAGTGAGAAGGTAATAATAGACTCCAGCAATGATTGCAGATACAAGTACTCCCCTCGACAGTCTGAATCTTCCAGATCTGTATGATCCTCCACTCCCTAGAGAATTCATCCGACCTGACACTTCGACGATGAAGAAATTCACTGCAAAGATGGCCTTAGTAGGGGACATCCCGCTGAATTTCCTGACTCGTTTAACGTCACCTGAGGTGTACCTCGTAAATGTTTTCATCAGATCGAGATCAACTCGAGATAGTGACCTGAAAGCCAGTGGAACCGTGATCACTGCAAGAACTACTGATGTTATGTCTGCATATAGTGGGTGTCCTGTATAAATGCCAGCTGGAGAGAATGGGAAGCCTGCGAATGCTGAAAGGGGAAGCAAAGCCATCAGTATGGCAACTAACACTCTCCAACCTAGCTTGAGCGTGTATGTTATTGGCCCGAGGGAGGTGATAACCAGTATGAGTGCTATGAAATCTATGAGCGCGTATGGGAGTACTGAACTGATACTTGAAAATGAATACCCTAGTACGTATATTATAATGAGTCCAAAGCTGAGCATCTGTACCACGAACAGGGAAAGGGCTAGTTCCGATCTCTTCAGTGGAAGTGTGAAAAGGAAGTCCCTGTCGGACTTCAGCACTGCTATACCTCCACTCAGTACGGGTAATATGAGAAAGACGGCAATTAATGCTGGACCATAGTAATAGTACACCGCGCTAGATGAACCAGTCTTAGAACTGATAAAGAGTGCCCAGACGAGAAGCACGAGCATAAAGGCAAGGATCTGCTTTGAAAATCTTGACAAAATGACGAATTTTAGGAGTTTAAAGAACATCGGTCAACATCCTCGCCACGATGCGTTCTATGGGTTCTCCTTCTTTGCCCAGTCTCTTTAGTTCCTCTAGAGTGCCAGACCAGACGAATGTACCACGCGATATCATTATGACCTTATCTGTCAATCTAGTTGCCACTTCCATTATGTGCGTTGATACAAGTTGAGTGGAGTTGAGATTCTTTAGGTACTCGATGACAGTTTCCTGCGTTGGGATGTCGAGATAGTTCAGTGGTTCATCCAGAAGGAGGACAGACGGATCGTGAATTATTGCAAGGGCAATGGCAAGTTTCTGAACATTACCTCTTGAGAGCCTTCCGACCTTCGACTTTTCATACTCCCTCAATTGAAGGGAATCGAGCAGACGGTCTACTTTATCAGACACGTCGTCTATACCCCTGAGGGCTCCTATATATTCCATGTTCTCCCTCACGCTGAAAGTCCTATAGGGAGAAGCATCGTCTGGAAGATAACCCATCATTCTTCTGGAATCTTCTGAAGAAGGGGAGAAATCCCCGATCTTGGCTTCCCCAGAACTGGGACTTAGAAGTCCAACTAGGATCTTGAGGGTCGTTGTCTTGCCAGCTCCGTTAGGGCCGAGCAGTGCACACCTTTCACCTGGTTCAAGCTTAAAACTGAGGTTCTTGAGTGCCTGGAAATCGCCATAATACTTTGACACACCATTCATTTCAATAGAAGGTGGAAGAGTTGACCTTTCCATTGCTCATTTACTCCTTATTCTTTTTATAAAAAAGTTTTTTAACAATGAGTCGACTGGTAGATTTTCAAGAGTGTTGTATACTACTATATCAGAGGTCATATTCCCTCCAAAATCCATGGCTACTTATCCCTGCCGACAATTTAACCGTTCTGCTGTAACAGATTCCCGGACTTTAAGATGAATATCTCAATAGTTATTGTGCAGGGAATCGGTTTCAAACTTGGAAATTGTTCTTTCTTTTCAACTAATTGCGGAACTATTTTCTCATTTTTCTTGGTTCTGGTAACGGACCTTTCGATCTGCGTTGCTGAGGAAATTCCACCAGAGTAGACGCAATTTTGCTTTATTTATTACTTTCTCCCAATTTGAATCGACTCCTGATAATTCATTCTTACAACATGCAATCGGTTTCAATGGGAAGTGATAAATAAAACAAGAAAATAATAAGACTAAGATGTGTGATACTGTCTGTAGTCTGCCAGAAAACAATTTTGATTCTAGAGTGAGTTTGTTCGGGAAGAATAGCGACAGAGACCCTAACGAAATCCAACTCGTTGAATTTTATCCCAGAAGTATCAGAAGTGGCAAGACTCGCACTACTTATATCGATGTAGAGTACGAGGGAAAAACTAATGCAGTAATTCTATCGAGACCCCACTGGATCTGGGGAGCTGAGATGGGCGTCAACGAAAAAGGTGTGTCGGTTGGAAACGAGGCTATATTCTCGTCACCCAAGGTCAAGAGCGAGAAGCTTCTTGGAATGGACTTATTGAGATTGGGACTTGAGAAAGGTGATGACGCCGCTTCGACAGCGAAGACCATGATTGAGTACCTAGAGACCTACGGTCAGGGAGGTAGCAATGACCGATACAAGGAGGAGTACTATAACAATATGTTCCTCATAAGCGACTTGAATAAAGCACTCAAATTGACTATCGTTGAAAAGGAACATTCACTGGAGAGACTGAATTCACGCTATTCTATTT
>JAKBNO010000114.1 GCA_021831005.1 Thermoplasmata archaeon | reverse complement strand
ATAAACTCAGTCGATACGACGAAAAGCCCCGATAGTGTAGCGGCCTATCATCCGAGTCTGTCGAGCTCGGGACACGGGTTCAAATCCCGTTCGGGGCGTTCCCATTAAGGCACCGATATACTCCTTTAAGAAACAATATCCTCAAGAAGATAAGTGACGGAAGAGGGAAGTAAGTGCAATCCCGAAGTTATATCTACAAGACTTGCTTTGGAAGCTCAATGTTAAGTGGTGAACTGCATGGAACTGTCCTTGTGACGGGAGGGAACAGAGGCATTGGAAGAGCAATAGCTTTAACTCTTGCTAAGTCAGGATGCAACATAATTTTCACGTACAACTCCGGGACGAAGGAGGCAACATCTGCTGAGGAAGAGATTTTAGCACTTGGAGTTAAAGTGAAGAGTTATCGTGTTGATCTATCCTCAACCTCGAAACTCGAAGATTTCACCGGAAAAGTGAAGGAAAGCCGTGTAAGAATCTTTGCTCTTGTAAACAACGCAGGCATCTATAACGGGGATGTCCTCAACGAAACTAACGATGAGGAATGGGAAAAGACAATCGGTCTAAATCTCACAGCGCCTTTTTACTTGGTAAGGAACCTTCACAGTATCATCGAGGATAGAGGGTCCGTAGTGAACATATCTAGTGTTTATGGGTTCAGGGCAGATGCGTGGGCCCATAGTTATCAGGCATCTAAGGCAGCCATAATTCACCTGACCAGATCACTCGCAAAGGAGCTTGCGCCACGGATAAGAGTCAATTGCGTTGCCCCCGGATTTATCAAGACCGATATGAATAGGGAAGGATGGACGAACGAATCATTTCACAACAAGATCAAGAAAGTGACACCGATGGCAAGATGGGGAGAGGTAGAAGATATTGCTAATGCCGTCAAATTTCTCATCGATCCGGAAAACGGTTTCATAACGGGAGAAACCTTGGTCGTAGATGGGGGAATAGGGCTTTAGGCATCTGGACAGAAATTCAAGAGTGTTTTCCGCTCTTCTCAGAAAGGTTTCTCTACTACAAGATGAGAGAGCCTCTCTTGTCGTAGTAATTAGTATCTTTCAAGCAGCTGTGTTGGCATCACCACGGAGATCCCGTAGTTTGGCTCATCCACGATTTCGCTAATCCTCAGATTTCCTGCCACGCTGCAGAGAACATATGCCTCATCTCTGCTAAAACTTCTTTCAGCCATCAGCGAGATCATCTCTTCGACGTCCTCTTTGGCAGCTCTGAGCAATATGCTTCATGATGTTTTTAGACTTAATCGAACAACTTTAGCAAAATTCCTGTTCTCTCTTTTTGAAATAAAAGTCAACTAATCAAGTAGACATTAAATCAGCGCTAAGTCCAGCATAATCGACTAGTTAAGTGAACCTAATTCCTCAGAACATATTTATAGAGAGATATTTATCTAAACCACCATGACTGTTTTTTTGGTTTTGGGCGGAGCTGGAGATATGGGATCCGCCGCCGTTCGAGACTTGGTTTTTAGCGGGGTCGAACGGGTCATAGTAGGCGATTTCAATAAGGTTGCCATGGAGAAGCTGGTCGAACGGGTAAAAGGGGGAGATACAGAGATTGAGGGAACCTATGTAAATGTGAACGATAAGAAGAATCTTATAGACGCAATCGTCCAATCAGATCTAGTGATCAATACCGTTGGACCATTTTACAAATATGAAAATACGGTAGTCGATGCGACAATGGAGGCTGGAAAAGATTATGTCGACATATGTGACGATCACGATGCCACTCTTCGGGTCTTAGAAAGAGAGAAAGAAATTGCCAAAGGAAAGTCCAGAATTCTGATAGGCATGGGATGGACTCCAGGAATTACCAATGTTCTTGCCAGAGCTGGGTACGATAGTTTAGAAGCTACGACAGACATAAACATTGGATGGAGTGGAAGCGCAGCGGATGCGTCAGGAATTGCCGTTATATCACACGTGTTTCACGCCGTAACAGGGGAAGTACCAATGTATTTGGACGGTAAGCTCGAGTACGTTCCCGCGAGACAATTCAAGAGGGAAATTGACTTTCCTGAACCCATCTCAAGACTAGAGACTTATTTTGTTGGTCATCCGGAGCCAATAACGATTCCACGATACCTGAAAGGAGTCAACAACGTCACCCTTAGAGGAGCCCTGACACCCGACTGGCAGAATCATTTGGTAAGTCAGTTCGCTGATATAGGACTCACAGAAGATAAGGTGGTCAAAGTTGGGAATGTGGAAGTTTCATCCAGAGACTTCCTTGCGTCGTTCGTTCATCAAACAATGGAACAATTCAAGAGCGGAGGAGTTGAAGTATCAGGGTTCTGGGTGGAAGTTATCGGGCAAAAGGATGGTAAGAAAACAACAATCGAATTCAGTGGTGCAGATAAGATGCAGAAGTTGACCGGTTGGTCTGCCAGTATCGGAGCCCAAGACATATCGAGGAACAAGAATTTGCGACCCGGTCTGTATGCACCAGAGGGCGCAATAGATCCCTCATTCTTCATCGCAGAATTGAAGAGGAGAAATATCTCCGTCAAGAGAACTGTGAAGATAGAGGACAATTAGTGGAGCATTAAGGTCGTGATAATTCGGTGCTAAGTTTCGGAACTCAAGAATTCTTTGATACCCTCAAGAGTGCCTTGAACGGTGATGAAAAATTCAGGGAGCTGGGGAAGGGGACTTATAACGCGACCGAGCTAATCTTGATCAGAGATCTCGGCATAGGAATATGGCAGCAAACTGTTGATGGAGAAGTCCTTTCATTCACTCTGATAAAGAGGAGCGAAGTTAAAAGCCTCGAGTCAACGGCCGAACTAGTTTATTATGTGGATTCATACGATGCTATGCTCAAGATCAGCACAGGACAAGAGAGTTTTGTTGAGCTGGTTATCAGTGATGAAATAGTTTTCAGGGGTTCGATGAAGAAAGTTATGAACATTCAGGCCCCGTCCGAAAGAATGGAGATCATTCTGAGGGACCTGACAAAGAAAATAATCCTTCCAACCAGAATTCAATACCAGAAGTGGTTGAGCGAGAGAGGTTACTTATGAAGACTCTGATGTTTTCTGATCAATGGTTCGAGAAGTTCAGGGAGAAAATAAACTCAAACCAGGATTACGAGAGATATGCGGCAGACTGGGAGGGAGACATAGTCGTTTCAATTAGAGGGGACAATCAATCTCACTTCTTACGGAGTGGGGAGAACAGAAACATCATCCTCGAACTTTTTCACGGAAAGTGCAACTCTGTGATCTTTCCCTCGTCTGTGGACAGAAAGAAGATGCCATACATACTGGATGGGACGGCGACCACCTGGGAAAACGTCCTTTCTGGGAAGACAAACGTCGTGACGGCAATGCTCAGGGGAGAAATTACTGTCACAGGTGACGTTAGGAAACTGATGAAATATGTCAATGCTGCTCAGGAACTGGTACGATCTGCTGGAAAGATCGAATAGGAGTCGATTGCTCGATGAGTGATATGGAAGGAGAACTAAGAACTGTCCTTGAGGAATTCAACAGAAGGGTAAATGAGAACGACAGGGTGCAGAAACTTATCAAGAAATGGAGCACCTCTGTTCTGATGTGGAGCAAGGATCAAGGATTTGGATTCGTGCTTAATGTAACCACAGGCAAGATAGTAGAAATGAGAAAGGCAGAAAGTGAGAACGAAGGAAATGTCAAGGTCATCAGTTCGACAGAAACTCTATTGAGCATGCTCAGAGGGAGAGAAAATATATCGCACCTATACCTGGATGGAGTTGTAGAAACTTACGGGTCAGAGAAGGATCAAATAGTCCTGGATGCAATAGCGAGGCTGTTATGGTCCTAACTCTGGAAAGGAGGTTGAAATTCACACGGCTGATTGCAATCACGATGGGAACGCCTCTTGCCTCTTCAGTCTTCCTCAGCATAATAATAATGGTTCTCCTTGTGGGCTCCCTAGCAAACCTGATAATTGCGGTAATGATCTCAACGGCCGTTGTCATTCTGGGATCGCTTGCCTATGGCGAGTTGGTGAGCATTTATCCGTCCGCAGCAGGAAACAGGATTTTTCTGAAAAAGCCGATGGGAAATACACTTGCACTCTCCCTTTCAATCATGTGGGTAATAGCGATACTAGGGGCAGCCGGAACTGAAGCATATATGGCAGGCAATGTCCTCAACTACCTGGTGGGAGCTCTTCCACCACTCTTCTGGGCAATTTTAATCCTGACAATAGTTGTGGCAATTAACATTCTCGGAGTAGAGATTTCAGGAAATTTTCAAATGATCATCACCTTCTTCGTCGCTATCTCCCTGATCCTCGTTTCAATTTATTCTATCTTCTTCGTAAAGAATACAACACCGGTTGTGTTGGGTCAGCTAAACTGGTTATCCATATTTTCAGCAAGTGCTGTTTCCATCTACTTCTTCATAGGATTCGGCAGAGTCACTACTCTTGGAGAAGAAGCGATTGATTACAAGAAAGGCATTCCGAGGGCAATGCCACTGGGAGTTGCCTTCATAGGGATAGTGTTCATCTTGGCATCTATTGCAATTTTTGAGAAAGTTCCACTTGACGTATTGAAGGTGACTGTAATACCCCAGATTATACTTGGAAAATACATCCTGGTAGGTACCCAGCTTCCTGTCCTCATAGGAATTGTCAGTGTGATCATGAGTTTCAGTGCGTTCAATGCAGGAATACTGGGAACTTCAAGACTCGTGTATGCACTTGGAAGAGAGGGAACTTTTCCAAAATTCCTGGGAAGGATACACAGTAGGTTCCTCACACCATACGTCTCCTTGCTCTTCCTCTACGGCATTGTTCTTGTCATCACGTTGGCAATTTTCGTGACTCGAAATTACTCCGTGATCGTGATAGTCGCTGCCGGATTTGATGCTTTCATGTACGGATTTGTGGGATATGCAGCTCTGTGGCATCACAGAAAGATGAAAAAGGCGGATGTGCCTTTTCACGTGAAGGGAGGCACCGTAATCTTCTTGATAGCGATTGGGATCTTCTTCCTCTTTGGGATTCTGCTCTTTGCTACCTCTCCGATTGAGGACGCCATTATCGTGATTCTTGGTACCCTGATCCTGACAGTTCTCTACTGGACTCTTTACAAATCTGGAAGACTCAGGTAGATTTATCTTCAGGGAAAGACCAGTTCCACTGAACTCCCTCGTAGACGTATCAGGTTAAGCCGCCGAGCGATTTCTCTTTCTTTTTCCACCAGCTGTCGTAGAGACTAACTGTCAAACCCTTGTGGAGTGGACCTTTACTTCTTTCCAGTGAAGAGAGATGTGATCCATCAATGTCAAATATTGTCTTGAAGATGCTTTCATCCACCGTAGAATGGCTTGTATCCCCAGAGAGCCATCCATCAATGGTCGCTTTTGATATATCGATTATCTGAGACTGTCTTTCATCGAGCAGGTTTGTAAATTCATGGTAGGAAAATGAAGTGCTGTTCAGGAGATTTCGGTGTATCTTTTCTCCCCTGGTCCAATAGTCTGAATTGTAGAGGAGTCCAAAAGCTGAATTTCCGGAAAGAAGGATAGGTTTGTAGAGGGAAATGCAGGGATTGGATGAAAACGTTGACCAGATTACGGTCCCT
>JAKBNO010000047.1 GCA_021831005.1 Thermoplasmata archaeon | reverse complement strand
TTTTCCCAGAAGTCATCTCTCAGGAGTGGGAAGAATTTTCTTGCTAAATCTTTTATGTCTTTGTACTGAAGTGGGTAGACGTGGGTAAAACCAGAGACCAGTTCGGTCGTGTTAAGATCTAAGCTTTGGGAGGATATCAAGAAAACGGGAAAACTGTTCAGTTCAGACAGTGGGATCTTGTACTCTCTAGAAATGGCTGTTGGATTAAACCTGAAGTATGTTCCTTCACTCCAAGGTTGTGAATTGCGCATGAGGGACTCCCTGAATGTAAATGACGTTCTCTGTTGATATGAATCCCGACTCGATTGCAACACCGACTGACCGGTCCCCAACCAGATTGGCAATAGAACAGATTTGTAAAAGGTCTTTCAGTGCAACATCGTCGACTAGCGTTTCCTTATAGAATCTCTCGGAAACACTGAGCTTGTATTTACCCTCTTTAAGTACCTTCCCTAAGAGCTCCTCGTCCGCAGCGGCAAGGAGTGTATCCACCGATGTTCTGAATACTCGAGTCCAGATCAAATTCATCTTCCTTCTCAATTGGTTTGGTAGAAGAAATCCTAACACTATATATCAAGTATTAGTAAGGCTGCTAATTTCTCACTTCTCCAGTGCGCGATAGAAACCGGTCACTACTTCGATAACTTCTCCCTTGTCATTCAGAATCTTCAGTTCTCTATCAACTTGCCTTTCCTCAATGCCGTGCTTCTTGGCTTCTTCTCGAATTTCGCGAAGAGATGCTCGTCTCCCAGTACTTGTATCCTGTAATTGCTTAATGATTTCCAAAATAGAGAAAGCCCCCTTGCGATCTTTTGAACTATAACCTGACATTATGATGTCTATATCCTGGATCCCATTTATCACAGTTGCCTGATTCAAGAACGCTTCCATTAGCCTTGTAGCCCTCTCAACATCGTCCACTTCTACTCTGTCAGAAAGTCTTACCCGCGCGGAAGCTTCAGAAAGTCTTATCAATGCTTCTAGCTGTCTCGGCGTAATTGTAACCGAACCCAGCTTTACACTAGCTGCCCTTTTCTCAACGTAGAACTTCTTTATTTTCTCCTCAGCCTTCGGTGACATAATCGGAAACGAATTCTTCCTCGCGTAAACAATGTACTTCTTTAGGAAATCGCGCTCAAAAGTTGGGAATATCTGCACCTTTTCAACACTTCTTCCGCTCGCAATTGTCTCACCAGACTTATGAACTTTCAGAATGTAATCAGCCATTTCACCGTCTATCTTCCCCGGTCTATCGACGATCATAAAAATAAGATCAAATCTCGACAGTAGCGTGATTGGCAAATCTGTCTGGCTCGTAAAAGGCTCGTCTTCTTCAAATCTTCCGTATTTGGGGTTTGCCGCAGCCAAAACGGCGCATCTTGACATTAAAGTAGCATTTATACCAGCTTTGGAGATAGAGATGGTCTGCTGTTCCATAGCTTGATGCATTGCACCACTATCCTCCCTGTTCATCTTATCTAGCTCGTCGATTGCGGCCAATCCACCATCTGCGAGTACCAAGGTCCCGGCCTCCAGAGTCCACCTGCCTTCTGATAGCTCGTCCTTGACTGCTGCAGCAGTAAGTCCTGCGGCTGAGCTTCCTTTACCTGAAGTGTAGACAGCCTTGGGCGCGATATTCGCAACATAAGTGAGAATCTGTGACTTCGCAACTCCAGGATCGCCTAGGAGAAGTACGTGCGCGTCACCTCTGATGTAAGTTCCGTCAGGAAATACCTTCCTTTCTCCGCCAAAAAGTTGAAGGATTACAGCTTCCTTGACCATCTCATTTCCAAACACCGCTGGGGCCACGCTTCCAACCAATTTTGAATAAACCTCGGGGTCCCTTGCCGCTCTTTTTATCGCGGCGATGTCTTCGTCCTCAAGCGCGACTTCTTCGTACTCCGAAGATTCCCTCTCTACGAACATTGCTTCCAAGAATACATCGAATTGCCTCGATGCGCTCTGAGCATTTTGCATTTTCTGCTTTCCTTTGAGGATTCCATTGACGGAAACTCGATCACCAGGGTTGTTCTTTCCGCATAGCTCTTCTTCTAGATGAACGACGAGTTTGACTGGTTGTGCCGCGCCCTTGAGAAATTCTGGTTTTTCTTCGATAGTGATTAACTGGGTATCATAATAGAGAGACTTTTCCGCAATGAATCTAAATTTTGTTTCTTCCTTTGTCTTACCGCAGTGGTTGCATCTTGGTGGATCAAGGATTCTGCTGCCAGATTGTGGATAAAGGTGAACCTCTCTGCAATAGGCACACTGAAATGCTGCACTCACAACTGTAGGCACCACTTCCGATACTCGCTTCACGACTCCATCAACCTGAAGGAAGGTGTTGAGATCTTCGCTTCGCAGTTCCCTTATATCTCTCTTAATGTCAGGTAATTTGGAAGAGATCGAAATCCGTACCCTATTTTTCTTTTCCGCCTTGAAATCATCAGACAAGAGTCCTTCATGAGTGTTGTTTCCCTCTTCCCAACCATATAGAACCTCTTTCAGACGAACGAGATGATCTTCAGGGTACTTCAGAAAATTCAGAGCGAAATCCGTATTGACCTTATCCATTTCTTCATAATTGATCGGCAACACCTTGTCCTTTGAGTCCTTTGAATTTATCCTGAACATATCTGCAGTATGAGACTCAAGGACTGTGCTCCATAGCGATCTTAACTCATCGTCCCTAAACGACTCTCTCATCCTGTATTGATACGTCTTCCTTATTTTACTTTTTTTGGAACTAGGAAAGAGTTAGATGCTTTATACCAGGAGATTAAGAAAGAAGAAAAAAAATTAAAATTGATGAACTGGAGTGAATTTAGACCTCATAATAGCGCCTAGGATAGCAAGTATTACGCCGATGACAGCAATTGCAGCGCCTGCAATGATCAGAAGTCCATACACTATCAACTGGGAAAGATTAGATCCTAGGACGGCATAGGTAATCAAAGGTGGATGCTGACCGAAAGCTACTAGGTAGTAGGTTCCACTCAACCCATCATAAAGAATGGAATTCCCAGATGGTGTCGTGGGGTGGATTGCATAGTTTTCAACGTTTGTAGAATTCACCATGTTCAGATCTTGGGAGGGAATAAGATAAGTTGTCGTATTACCTGTAACGATTACGCTACTATTTGAACCAACAGTTAATTCATTTGAGTAATAAACTCCGCTTGGACTTATTTTTATGGAAGTTTCGACGATTTCAGTCCTACCGCCAGCCTCAACTGTAGCAATCCCTGAAATGACGACACCGATTACAAGTAAGATGAGTCCCAAGTATAGTAAATTCTTTCTCACGTTTACTCAGTTCGAAAAAATATAACAATTTTTCCTCGAGTCTCGCTGACAATAGAAGCAAACAAATGTGTTCAAATTTCTTTGCACACATTGACTGCATCAACACGTCTGCCCTTGAAAACCTTTATTACAACGACGATAATTCACGGTCTGCCACTGCAGGTGTTGTGTAGCCTGGTAGCACAAAGGCCTTCCAAGCCTTTAGCCCGGGTCCAAATCCCGGCACCTGCACTCTGCAAGAAGTTTAATGAAGTTGACTAAAAGTTACGGATACCCTAAAACCAATTTTTAAATTGCTTTGCAAGGATACTAAAAAGGTTTTCTCCTCGCGACAAGTCCATATCACAACACATAATCTGGAGAAGCATTCTCGTCTTCACTCATTATTGGCTGAAGAACGTTATACTCCTTTTAAGTAGAGTTGACAGTTGTTCAGGTCAGATGGTATCAATTGGTGGGAAGACAAATTCAGAAATGTTTTCAACAAAGATATACGGCGCGGATGGCTTGAAGATTAGCAACATTCAAGTTTCTTCCTGAAGTTCACTCTTATCATCCTGCGTCAGCACTTTACTTTCACTGCATTTCCTCTTCTTTAACTATTGATGGATAGTTGAATTCGGTTGGTTGGTAATCTTTAAGCTTACCAGAATTGTAAAGTTCATATGCAGACAGATCAAGAAGACCGTGACCCGAATTGTTGAAGACGATGACCTCTTCCTCGTTTTCCTTTTTGCACCTTATGGCCTCGTCGATTACGTACCTGATTTCGTGAGCTGATTCAGGAGCAGGTATGATGCCTTCAGTTCTTGCAAAAGTTGTTGCCGCATCAAAAATTGCTGTTTGAGAATAGGCATGTGATTCCATGTACCCCCTCTGAATTAGATAGGAAATGATTGGTGCCATCCCGTGATATCTTAAACCGCCCGCATGGATCGGTGGATTTCTGTATTCACTTCCAAGTGTGAGCATCTTAAGAAGAGGAGTTAAATGGCCAGTGTCCCCGTAGTCATAAGTGTATTTTCCCTTAGTTGTGTGTGGAACCGCAGATGATTCGCACGCAACGAATTTTGCATTCAGCTTCCCTTTAAGCTTCTTTCCCATAAATGGCAAACAGAAACCTCCGAAGTTAGAACCACCGCCGATGTTTCCTACTAGCAGGTCAGGAGTTTCATCAACTATTTCCAGCTGTTTTTCCACTTCTTGCCCTATAACCGTTTGGTGCATGAGGACGTGATTTAAGACTGATCCCAAGGTATACCTGGTATTTTCATGGGTGACTGCATCTTCAACTGCTTCTGAAATTGCTATGCCTAAGGATCCGGGGTTACTGGGGTCTTCCTGCAAGAGCTTTTTACCATAGCTAGTCTGTTCGCTAGGGGAGGAGAAACACTTTGCTCCCCATGTTTCCATCATAACTCTTCTTCCTGGCTTTTGATTGTAGCTCGCTGAAACCATGTATACACGAGCACGTATTCCAAAATAGGCGGCGGCCATTGCCAATGCAGACCCCCACTGTCCAGCTCCAGTTTCTGTAGTCAGATCTTCAATTCCTTGTTTCGCATTGTAGTATGCCTGTGCTAAAGCAGTGTTCGGTTTGTGACTTCCCGCTGGATTGGTACCTTCCCATTTATAGTATATTCTTGCTGGAGTCTTTAGGTATTCCTCCAGTTTTCTGGCACGATATAGTGGAGTGGGCCTGGGAAGCCACCTATACGCTTCAAGTACTTCGTCCGGAATCTTAATGTATCTTTCCTGGGATACTTCCTGCATTACAAGTTCCTTCGCAAAAACCCTCAGGAGTTTTTCAGGATTGACCGGCTGTAATGTCTCGGGATCTAGCGGAGGAGGGAGTCGTTCGGGTAGGTCTGCCTGGATGTTGTACCATCTTGTTGGTATATCATCCTGGTCGAGGAATATTGCCCTATCCATTGATGCCATAGATGGGAGAGGCAAGACTATTACATTAATGTTGTTATTTGAACAGCAATGTCTAAATTATCCCGTTATCGCTTAAAGATGAGCATAATGGAAAGTTTCTGGACCGATTTGGGAAATCTCAAACGTTTTTAGGTCAAAAAGTCAATAAAGAAAGTACCTCAAGAATAAGAATAATGGCAGGAAAATTAACTGAGTCAATCGGACTAATCAGGATGAACGAGGAAAGTAAGAATAATCGTTTCAACAAGAAGATTGAGTATCTTTGAAAGGGATAACGGCTGGACTACAAAATTCCAGGTACATTTAAAAGAACTGGGAATAATTCGTGCTAAATCGACCTTTGTGCAGTCCAATGTTGTCAAGATCGGTTTCTAGCAAATTGGTAATTATTAAT
>JAKBNO010000026.1 GCA_021831005.1 Thermoplasmata archaeon | reverse complement strand
AGAAGGTAAAGCGATGGGTGAATATGTAGGGGAAGGAACAAGCGCAATCCGGAGGGAAGCGATAGGAGTGGTCGGAGTCATAACTCCGTGGAACTATCCGTTGATGATGGTGATTTGGAGAGCGTTCCCGGCGCTTGCAATGGGGAACAGCGTCATTGTTAAGCCTGCAAGCTATACGCCACTGACTACGCTGGAGCTTGCAAAAATGGTGGGAAAGGCAGGGGTTCCAAAGGGCGTTTTCAACGTAATCACTGGACCGGGTGGACGAGTGGGAGAAGCAATTGCAAGGAACAAGAATGTGGACATGATCGCATTCACGGGTAGCACGGAAGTCGGTAAGAGACTCCACGAACTGGGATCTTCAACCCTCAAAAAAGTGTCGGTCGAACTCGGTGGGAAAGCACCGTTCATAGTCTTCGAAGATGCGGACCTTGAAGCGGCAACGGAGGGTGCAATCGTCGGAGGCTTGGTAAACAATGGAGAGGACTGTGCAAACTCCACGAGATATTATGTGCAGGAGTCTGTCAAGGATAAGTTCACGAAGAGACTGATAGAGAAGATGAAGAGAGTGAAAGTAGGAAATCCAATGGATCCTAAAACGGATGTGGGGCCTCTCGTATCAAGCTCACATCGGGATAGGGTAGAAGGGTACATAGAGAAAGGTCTCGAACAAGGGGGAAAGCTTCTGGAGGGGGGAGATAGACCCAAGATTAAGGGAATGGGAAAGGGATTCTATCTGAATCCTGCCATAATCTCTACAGAAAATCAACAATCGGCTATCGTTCAGGAGGAAATATTTGGACCAGTCTTCAGTGTATTACCGTTCTCAACGTACGATGAAGTCATCTCCAAGAGCAACGATGTGATTTACGGACTTGGGTCTTCGGTTTGGACAAGGAACGTTACAACGGCAATGAACGCTGTTAAGGATCTGCGATTCGGGACCGTCTGGGTAAACGAGCACGTGACTGTTCCATCCGAGATGCCATGGGCAGGGTACAAACAGAGCGGTCATGGAGCGTCTCTTTCCACGTACAGTCTTGAAGAGTTTACCTACATCAAACACGTATATTTCGACCTTACAGGTAAAGTGAGGAAGAGCTGGTACTCCCAGATATATGGAGGACAGTAGGTGATAAAATATGAATTCTGATGCATTTAATCCGTTGAAGCTGAATACGAATCTGGACTTTGGCAACCCACCTAGGGTAGTTTTCGGTGTGGGAGCTTCTCAGAATAGTTTGCCAGGACTAGTGAAGGAGATCGATCCTAAGAAGACAGTCTTGGTGAGTGACGAAGTGGTCGCTAGAACAGGTGCCCTTGAAAAAATAGAAGCATCCTTGAAATCCGCTGGACTGAAATATGAGGAGCTGCTGATACCGATCGGCGAACCAACCACAGAGATGACTAGAGATCTTGTGAACTCGGCACGTAAGGACAGGCCTGACCTGTACGTGGGAGTAGGTGGAGGTAGCGTGCTGGACATGACAAAACTCATGTCAATAATGGTCACAAACGAAGGGGATCCAAAGAACTACTATGCACTTCCTCCAGATCCGTGGTCTGATAAAGTCGTGAAGGCTGGAGCGAGAAAGATCCTGCTATCGACGACCGCTGGGACCGGGAGTGAGTCTTCCAACACCCTTGTGGTGACGGAGGCCGGATACAAGACGTGGATAACTAGTTCGAGGGTGACAGCTAATGTCTCCCTGGTGGATCCATCGCTCACTTACACACTACCACCGAATGCTACTAGAAATACGGGTATGGACGCGTTGAGTCACTTGATCGAAGGGGTATTGACAAACATGCCTAACCCAGTTTCGGATGGAATGATCCAACAGGGGGTGCACCTGATCTCAAAATATCTTGTCAGGGCTTACAATAATGGCAATGATGAGGAAGCTAGGGTGAACATGTCTTTCGCAGCGATGATGGGTGGATGGGTAATCGCATTCCCATGGGTTGGTGGACCAGCTACGATAGGACACTGTATGTCCGAAGCTCTGGGACCTAGGTTCGGCATTCCTCACGGATTTGCCTGTGCGATAATGCTACCCCACGCAATGGACTTCAATCTCCCGCTGGTGGCTCCAAGACTCAGACCAATTGCAGAGACTTTCGGGGTGGACACGTACGGCCTTTCCGATCTAGAAGCGGCATCTGAGGCTATAAATTCAGTTGTATCTCTGATGAAGGGCCTCGAGATGCCTGTAGCTCTGAAGAATGCATCTAAGTTCGGAAAGGACAGGCTCACAGACATGTTTGATTATGTGTTGAACGAGAGACAGTACATCTACAACCTTCCCGTCTACAACCCGAGAAGACTCACCAAAGAAAACTTGTCAGAACTGTTTGACGACGTCTGGGAGGGTAGATTTACAACCGCTTCAAAATTAGTCGAAAGCAGCGTGTGAGTTCGGACCAATCAACCCCTCTATTTCTCTATCTTTTTTCTTTTCGCCTACATCTGAACTAAATAGGAAACCTGATTTTGGTATGTATGACCTTGAAGGTTGGCGACAAAGCCCCGGATTTTACCGGACTCACAGATAATGGAGAGCGAATTAACCTGTCAGAAAAATTGAAAGAGGGACCGGTAGTTCTTTACTTCTATCCTAAGGATGAGACTCCGGGATGCACGGCAGAAGCCTGCTCTTTCAGGGACAACTGGGAAGACATAAGAAAGCTTGGCGCCACTGTACTTGGAGTTAGTTCAGATTCAGTCGAATCTCATAAGAATTTTAAATCGAATAGGAACCTGCAATTCACGCTCATTTCTGATGAGAAAAAGGAGATCCGAAAAGCCTACGGAGCCACCGCTACCCTGATTCCACCAAGAGTCACTTTTGTGATCGATAAGGAGGGACTCATCAGGGAGGTTTACAACTCACAATTAAATGCGACTCATCACGTGAATGTTGCAGTGAAATCGCTAAAATCACTCTAGTCGAAATAACTGTGGCTTTCTTTCTTCTAACCACTAGTTACATTTCAGAAATTCCTGGTCCGCCTGCTCTTGCTCTTTGACTGCATCCCTTTCATCAGTTCGTCTAATTTATTCAGAACCTCCGTGACTGATTGTTTCTTCTCGGACTTTGCCGATAGGGGGTCGTTCAGGTAGTTTCTGGCTCTTTCCACGTGAAGTTTGGTCTCTTCAAAATTCTTCATCGAATAGAACATGTTTGCAAGAGACAACTCTGCCTTCGCACTGTCAATCACATCTTCCGCTGTAGTAACTCTATTTATTGGCTTGTTTACTGGGAACCCCGGGACCGTCGGTTGGGTAGAGCCATAATCCTCTCTGATCTTCTTGGAATATGCACTTGTCAAGATACTGGCTGCAACAACGCTAACCACAAAAACAGCAAATATCAGAATGAAGAAGTAGGTTGAAGAGATGAATCCCAAGAAGTATATCGCGTATGTGAGAAGATATCCCGTTAGGAGAATCACGGGGCTGAGATATCTTAGAACTACTGGAAGTTGAACGAGAGGTGGTGCGGATGGATTGCTCACGTAAAATAAGATTATACCCAGCAACCTATCCGTTTTCTTCCCCTTCTTACACTCGGGATTTTGTAGTGAAACCATTGCTTCTTTCAGCATCTCGTCGGACTTGTTGGGAACTCCAGAAAGTTTGTAGAGCTGTGAAAGTTCAAACTGTGTGAATCCTATCTTGTAATAATTGTGGTTCTCTCTTTTTGTTGCAATTTCCTTCTTCAGTAGTCTCTCCAGGCGGGAAATCCTTCTTTCAGCAGACTTCATCAATATCTTGTCTCCTTAGCAAGCACCAATCTAGGAAATGCTAATGAGCCATGACAATTGAATTTAAAAAGATAGTGAAAAAAAAGGGATCAACTTTGGAACATTGTTTTGAGCAAGTAAAGTTAAGTCTAAAGTTGAGCCCCGTCCTGCATGATTCGCATTTTGAAAGCTCTTCCTGGAGACAAAACAAATATTCTCTCACCTGGTTTGAAATACCAATCTTTATCTTGGGAATTATGGTAAAAGTGACATGTCTAAGGGAAGGTGTGATCAGTGCGAGAGTATTGACACTTGCCCCGTTTGTGGAAGTAGAGTGGAAACTTTCAATCACGTTGGAGTCAGGGCCGTAACCTCAAAGTCCTCGACAATATGGCATTATGCAGTCCCTTGCTTGCACAGGGTAGAGATCCAGCAATTTGGTGCCAAGAAACAGGGAACTGGAAAACTAGCCGTCTACAACGGAGGCCCTCTTTGGAAAGCCGGATACCAATGGTTTAATGTCTTCTGGGGGTCCTACTGGAACGGTAATGCGGACATCGGCCGGATCAATGGGGCAACTGCGGATTTCGAAGCGGCTAAGAGTTATTCGGGAGGACTGAGCGAGTATAACGTTGGAATAGGGTTGTTGGGAGGATCAGTCGTTATTCCCACAGATTCACCAGCCACAGTGTCGGAGAGTGATATCGATCCAGCAATTTCGAGTTGGATTGCTTCTAAACAGATTCCAAACCTTGGTTTGATAGGTGCTTACAACATTTTCTTGGCACCCGGAGTGACTGCGACCCTTGGAAGTGATAAATCTTGTGTGACCTTCTGCGACTACCACGATTCCATAAATGGGAATGAGGGCCCTTTTTTCACCCTTGAACCCTTCCCGTGTCAGTCCGGATGCAATCAATGCAGTGGTAGCTCCTTTGACACTCTCACCCAGGGACTGTCTGAAGAGATGGTGGAACTAAAAACGGACATGAACCCGGGCACCGGTTGGGTGATTAGTAATGAAGAGATCTGCGATTACTGCGACGCAAATTTCGTCTGCAATAAGATATCGACGGGGGAGTATGTCAACGCTTGGTACAGCAATAAGAATGGAAAGTGCTGGGTGCCGAAGTGATTTGGCACCCTATTCCGTCAACCGACCGTCATTTTGGACATCCATGACATCACTATTTTCAAAGTTTGCTTTTCAGGAAATCTATGAAGACTTCGGCATCCCCAAACACGTTGGATAATTTTGCGTATTCATTTGGCATGTGCTCTGTTTCATCGAGCGTTCCCCAAACTATCGTGTCCAGTCCCTTATTCCTGAAGAATGCCCCACAGGTACCTCCTCCTATCCCGACCCGCTTCACATCAATTCCCCTCAGTTTCTTGACGCTCTCTATGAACTTCTGGACAAACTCTCTGCCCTCTGGAGTATTTGACGATGAATTTGCCTTATTCACGGGTTCCAGTAGAACTCCTACTCCCGTCTCCTTTGAGAATTGATCCGCCGTACTCTTCACCTCAGTGAACACTTCGTCTACCGTGTATTTTGGAAGTATTCTCATGTCGAAGTAGAAACTCTCCTTGCCTGGAATTATGTTGATTGAAGTGGTACCGGGTTCCACCTTTGTCGGTTCAAAGGTGCTGACTGGAACTGTGAATTCGTTATCAGTCGCGTTGAACTTGGAATGAAGGTTCCCGTCGATTCTCATCTCAAGTTCTCTTGCGAATCTGTGAGCATTTTTTCCAGCATCAGGAGTAGAGGCGTGACACTGCTGCCCAACAACTGTGATTTTAAGCCACATCATTCCCTTTTCCGCTACCTCCACAGAATCACCTGTTGGAGTTCCAAAATCTGGAACTATGAACTTGTCGTCCTTGGTGAAATTCCTGTTCTTGAGAACATAGTCGATCCCATACTTGCTTCCTGCTTCTTCGTCTGAAACCATTATCACTCCTATGTTGTTCTGCAATTCT
>JAKBNO010000115.1 GCA_021831005.1 Thermoplasmata archaeon | reverse complement strand
TTTGTGTATTGCGGTTTCGACGTAAAGGTGTTCCCCATCCTGTTAGGACTGACTGGTGTCGGTGCACTTCTGGTTGGTGTTTTCAATGAGAACTATGGAGCGCTTCACGGATATGTTTCTGACCTAACATTCATCATGGGACCATTGACCGCAATCTACGGCTACAGGTACCAGACCTCTCCCTTTAAGTTCATGTCGGTCGCTCTTGGAGTGATCTCGTACATCGCAATCATCTTCTTCATGTTCTTTGGATCTCCAGTTATAGGCGTCGGCGGTTGGGAGAGACTGATCGTTTATCCCTTCTTGCTTTGGGGAATAGGTTATGGAGCCTTTCTGATGGGCCTTTCCTATAAGTGAGCTAGTCATCCTAGAAGAACGACCCGTAATACTCGAATTGAGCCGGAGCAACGAGCCTTATTTAACTTCATCATCTTCAGAAAGACTGAGTAACCTCACGTTAGGTAGACTTGTTCCGATGATTCCTTGAAGGTCTCCGAACATTCCAGAAAAGTTACTCATTGCCCTCTCTACTTCCTTTGATCTCTTCGCCCACTGCCTCTCCATCGATCTTCTTTCCGAGTCTATTTCCTCCTTCATCTTCACTATCCCATCGGCAATCGCCTCTACTCTCTGCCTAAACTGGGTGCTGGTAAGATATCTGTAGAGAATGTCCCTGGTTTCGTTACCACTCTCTCCGAGTCTCTTCTGCCGGGCCAGTTCAATGAGGTTCGTCCTAGCAATTATCGCAAGCGGTATCGCATTCTCGAAGTTCGTAACCAGTATACCGTTTCTCATACCGAACGCGGAAATGTCTTTCGGCAACGATTTTGTTACTATTATACCCATTTCTGCGCTGTACTTCACTAGATCCTCTTTCAGTTTCCCTGTCCATTCATCATTCCAGTCCTTGGTCCTCTTTGCCTCCCATGCGATCTTGCCTGATTCTATCCCTCCCTGTGTCCTGACGGTTTGAATAAGATCTGGGCCCTTCGTGCCCTGTGGGATTGAGGATATGGAGTCAAGTGAGAACGCACTTCTCACCCTATCCTCAAGCTCCTCCTCCATTACTTCTCCCTGAATCTGTTGAGAACCCTGTTCAAGCTTCTGATTTAGCTCCTGTACTTTTTTCACTAGACCGTCTATCTTCTCCTGGTTTTCCCTCCTTTCCAGGTTGTACTGTTCGTCGAAGTCCTTTCTCAACCTTTCCTGTATCTTTTTCTTCTCCTCATCCATTTGTCTCTCGGAAGCAAGCTTCTGCTCTCTCATCACTTCCTCTAGTTCGATTCTTTTCTTCCTCTCATCTCCCTCAATTTTTCTTGCTTCCTGGAGGTGCTTTTCCTTGATTGATAACTTGTCTTCCAGTTCCTCGTATCTGTCGATGAAATCTTCGTTGATCTTCTCCCTAATCTTCTGCCGTTCTGTTTCGATTCTCTTCTCCACTTCTTCTTTCAACTTCTTATCGTAGAGTTCGTTTGCCTTTGACTCTATAGATTCTCTCAGTGCCATCGTAACTGGGATTTCTGCACCACACTTGGGACAGGTAACCATGTCTTCGACCATGAACTATCTAATTTCCCAAACTATTAATCCTTAACTCTCCAGCACAGGTCAGTTGGATGAAGGCATATTTTAGTGTGCTTGTATACCTCCCAAAGCAGAAAAAACTTGACCTGTTGTATGCCTATGGAACATTTGGCTGTAGTTTCCAATCTGTCAATTGCTTTCAAATCAAATTCTGAATTTCTAAGCTCTGTGGTATAGGTAACAATTATATTGTAAATTCACATGAAAACCGATGCCTGAAGAAGAGTCCATTATAGAGAGCTTCATAAGAGCGATAGAAGGTACTCAAAGCTCAGCGGAGTTCAATTTTGACAATTTGACAGTAAAGCTTTCTGGAACAGTATCAATTGTAGTTAGCGGAAGGGTCATTGTAACCGCTAGACCAGTACATGACAGGGAAAGAACATAGATATCCGATTCTTCGAGGTTCCGCAACCCTAACTCTTAGCGGTAAGAAATTTTCGGTTGTCTTTGAAGATAGGTCTATCACAATAGAAGGAAACGATAAGGATCTCGAGTTTACCGTATCAAAACTGAGCGCGAAGACTCCAAAACTGGGAGAAATCAGAAATATTGCTAGGATGATTTCCGCCCTAGGAATCACTTTTCATCTCAGAGACAGTAAGGGGATCGTTCTAACCATAGGCAAAGCAGTCTGGACTCCTCTAGGACACTTTTCTTTTAGACCGCGCTTACGAAAGTATCTTAAGGGAAGTTAGCAAGTGTCTACATCAGCGTCGAGTAGCTGAACTGTGAACTGCAGTTTCTTTTGGTCGATGTTTCAATGAGGATGGTGGTTATATGCTCGTGCTTTTTGCAAAGAGCGTTTTAATGGGTTCAATGTCCCCTCAGGACCCAACGAGGGGGATATCCGTGCTCGGCTCAAACATTTCAGGGAGCGGGTCACTGATAACAAAGATGATAGACAGTTACAACACTCTGACTTTTATGGAATTCCTTACGGGCGTATCAACAGTGGTAAGGAAACGCCTATTTTCTTCGAAGATCCGAAGTATCATCACGCGATCATGGTCCAAGAGTTCGTTGAAAAGTATCCGGATATAATACTGGAATTCCTTCTTCCCAATTCCCAGGAACTGAACACAATAGGAAATGTGTGGAAGCTAATAGGGAAGGTGGGAACGCACAACTGGCATTTCCCCTCTACAGGAAACCTCATCTATCCAAGAATGAACTTCCTAACATACAGGACTCAAAACGGGATCCTTAAAGACTGTACGCAATCAATTAGGGCGTTGAGTACATATTATCTTGAATTAAATTCGCCTTATCACCATTAGTCTGTGTACAAATAAGGCTATAAATCGAGAATCATTGAAGAATCATGCGAACGAGACCAAATGCCTTTTCCAGGAAGGGAGTGGTTTCATCATCTAGCATTCAATCCTCAATAGCTGGTGTCAAGATTCTTGAGTCAGGAGGAAATATTGTAGATGCCGCAATAGCGACAAGCGCAACTCTTTGTGTAACGCAGAACAATCTTTGTGGGCTGGGAGGAGATACCTTCATTCTTTTGAAAATGGATGGAAAACACATAGTCGATCTCAACGGTAGCGGGAGAACATTCAACAGCATGACAATTGAGCACTACTTGGAAAAAGGGATAAGTGAACTACCTGCTAGGGGAAAGGATGCAGTCCTGACAGTACCGGGAATTGTCAGAGCCTGGGAAGATATACACAAGAAATATGGGACTATAGAGACGAAGGAACTTTTAAAATATGCCTACGGTTATGCGAGAGATGGTTTCCCAGTTACGCAGAATTATTCTGAGTCCATTGGTGTGAGCTCGAAGTACCTGGGAGGATTTGAAAACTGGAAATCCATATTCACGAGGAACAATTCCATTCCAACTCCTGGAACAATGTTCAAGCAAGATGATCTTGCAGATACTTTTGAATCCCTGATCTCAGACGGATTTTCATCATTTTATGAAGGACACTTAGCTGACAGGATTGTCAAAGGACTCAATGAGCAGGGGGTAGAAATTTCAAGTGATGATTTGAGAAAGCACGAATCCACGTTTCGGGAACCTGTGAGCACCTATTTCAATGGTTTCAATGTGTATGAAACAGCTCCGAATAGCCAAGCCGCTACTGCAATCCTCTGGCTCAACATCATAGATTCGATAGGACCGAATCCCACGCTAAAGGACATACTTGGATCGGGACACGTTGCATATTCGCAGCGTGATAGACTCATAACTGATCCCTCCCGCCTTCCTCTTCCAGCAGCCTTCACCACGAAGGAGTTTGCTAGGGAAATTTATATGGACAGTCCATTATTTAGCACGACTGAGGGAGGCTCCGGAGATAGGGGCGATACTACATATTTCTCCATCACTGATACGGATGGAAACAGCATATCAGTTATACAGTCCAACTACATAGGCTTCGGTTCTGGCATAGTTCCCAAGGGGACTGGTCTAGTACTCCAGAACAGGGGTAGTTACTTTAGCCTTGACCCAAAACACCACAACTCCCTTATGCCGGGAAAGAGAACTTTTCACACCCTGTGTGCGGGGATGATCGAGGACGAAACAGGGTACATAGCATCTATAGGATCTATGGGAGGGGACATACAGCCTCAGCTACACATCCAACTAATGCTAAGTCTGATGAATGACAAAACAGATCCACAGTCGGTGATTGATGAGCCCAGGTGGGCATTCCCCTATAATATCTATGAAAAGCCAAACTCCTTCGTTGTCGAATCAGAGAACCTTGTCGAGGAAATAAAGAGAATTTTCCCAGACAGGAAAGTCAACAACCTCGGGTTCTCGTCTCAGTTGGGACATGCACAGATCACCGCGAGACTGAGTAACGGAGTCGTTGCAGGAGGATCCGATCCAAGAGGCGATGGAGTTTCTATACCTGCCACCTGACAAAAGGACACCGCGAAGGAGGGAAGAAATTATCCTCAGGAAGATAAAGTAAATGGATGCACTATTCAAAGGTTATGTTAATGTGGGCGACCAACTGGTTCTTAGTCTGTACATCAGAGTGACATCCTTTTCAGAGAGGTGAGAAGAGGAATGATGACAACGAAACAGCCGTTTATTGCAGCAATAGGAAAAAGTCATTTTAAATTCTCAGAAAAATTGAGAAATAGTTTTATAAATCGGTTTCCATCTCCCCACCGAGGAGGTGTACTCTTGAACATTAAGAGAAGACCGGATGATGACGAAGACGATGAGGATGATGAAGATTTCTGAACCCCTTTTGAGAAGAGGCTCCATCGAGGACATTGAAGAAATAACAAGAATAGAGAACAGTGCGTTTGGAAGTCATGCGTATGACTACCCCTCTCTGAGATACATGCTAGAGATAGCCAATTCTGTAACGGTAGTGGCTGTCTTGGAAAATAAGATCGTTGGATATGCTTCTGTCTATTTCAGGAAAAACTCTAAAATATCTCACCTAGAAAGCATAGCAGTGGACCCTGATTTCCAGGGGAGAAGAATTGGGAAAGTCCTTCTTGAAGAAGTCGAGAAAATATCCGTAGAAATGAAATGCACTCTCATAATTCTGGAGACGTTTGAGAGGAACATTGCTGCACGAAAGCTCTACAAGAACAGTGGATATGCTAACGAGTTGCTGGTCCCAGATTATTACCATACCCCTTACGACGGTTCAAAGAACGCGATAAGACTTTCAAAATCGCTTCAAGTGAAATGATTATTTAGCCAAGTTGAATTCTCCTGAGAATGATTAGGGTTCTCGCAACTGGAGTTTTCGACATACTTCATCCAGGTCATGTCCATTTCCTCACCGAGGCAAAGAAACTTGGGGATGAGCTGGTAGTGGTAGTTGCAAGGGATTCGGTCGCTCAGAAAATGAAGAGATTGCCTTTCATCCCCGAGAACATCAGGGTGACTATGGTTGGCTCACTGAAGCCCGTTGATAGGGCGATACTGGGAGTCGAGGGGAACATTTACGATATTCTGAGTGAAGTGAGGCCCGATATAGTCGCACTTGGATATGATCAGGAATTCAATCCTGATGAAATTGTGGCAGAGGGAAAGAAGAGGGGACTTGAACTAAAGGTCGTGAAGGTTTCCCAGTATTCGGAGAGCGAATTTAACGGGACAAGAAAAATAATAAAGTTGCTCAAGACGAGATCATTGTGAATTCCATTCTTTCAAAGAAGCCGCCCTTTTTCCGATGAATGAAATTACGTTGGCCAAGTTCCT
>JAKBNO010000020.1 GCA_021831005.1 Thermoplasmata archaeon | reverse complement strand
CTACATTCCGTGCACGAAATGCAACGAGGAAACTCTTATACCTAACCTGAGAAGGATAAGTTCAGTGCTTCGGGGCGAAGTTGAAGACAAGGGTTTTCGAGTGGTCTACTCATCAGTATTCGTTGAGAAAGGCGGTTACATTGTCATAGTCCCAGATTCTACCCCTATCGGTGAAACGGCGGTGCACATCGGTCCTCCAGTTACTAGTCCAAACGTGGCCGATTTCTTGGAAAAATGGGGCCACGGAACGAGATATGGGATGCCTTTCTTGATGGGGGACAGGGTCTGTGTGCTCAGGGAAAGAGAGGAAAGGGACATTGCTGTTGCTATTGCCAGCGCAATACCCAATATAAAGCTCTCAAGGGATTTCGATAAAAACAAGATACTCGTAATATCCGGTAAGGAACTCAGCTCTGTTCCGCCAAGAATAAGAAAAGGATTTCTCTTTCCCTCTTTGGGAAAGTGGGCAGTTCCCCAACTAAGGAATGTTGAGTGATATAATCCAGAAACCAAGGAATGCGAGCATCGTTATGAAGAACGCTATTGCGTAGTCCGTGCTCTTCTTCGTTTCGTGTTTAGCCCTGGAAACCAGTATTAATGCTATAATCAGTACCACAAACAGAAGTAGCATCCCGATAAGGGTTGAAGTCTGAAGTCCTACAAGAAATCCAACGAAGGCAGACAAGAAGAATGATGCCAACATTACTTTTCCCCTCGTGAAATCTGCATCAACGAATTTGCCTCGGTCAAATGTCTCCATTTATGATACCTCTTTCATCATTTCGATAATTACCTTGATGGGTTTCGGGGATTTAACAACTCCTGAAGCTACCAGTATCCCCTCAGCCCCGAGAGTCTTGCTGACGTGAACGTCGTTCTTGTTTTTAATTCCCGCACCAACTACGAGCTTGGAACCAGTTCCCTCAAGAAGTTTTACCGCCTTGCCTATTATTTCTGGCTTTGCCGTTGAAACAGATATATCTCCTCCAATCAGCTCTGGCGGCTCATAGGCTACGTAGTCTGGTTCTAACGGTATCAATTTCGCTACCTCATTTAGGTCTGCAGCGCAGACGAGTGTAGTGAGCCCAAGTTTTGAAGCAATCTTGACCGATTCTCCAATCTCCTCAAAACCAATCCTGTGTTCAGAGTGATTGAGCATTACTCCAGAATAGGAGTATTTTCTCAGAAGGCCGATGGGGATGTGACCCGTGTACGGTCCGGCTTCTTGTGGTTCCGCAGTCTGGGCGAACTTGACCAGTTTGGTCTCCATCATGGAATCGAGGGGGTTGAGAACCAGAATGATGGATTTGTTGTTCCCGAACTCCCTTTCAATTGATCTTATCAGTCTAAGTGCTTCAGATCCTGTGGATTCTTCGTAAGCTTTAAAGTTAATAAAAAAGAGCAAGAATTCACCCTAGTTTTGCAACTGCTCCCTCAACTTCCGAATAGTTTGGTTCCTTCTTAGGATCTTCTGAGACCCACTTGTATGCGACCACTCCATCTTTGTCAATTACAAACACGGCTCTCTTTGAAACGTTGAGTCCTTTTACGTTGACGAAACTCTCGTGAACTCCACCGTATTGTCTGCTTACTCTCTCAGTGAAATCGCTTAGCAACTGGAAATTCAGGTTGTTCTCTTTCTTGAACTGGGCCAGCGAGAAAGGCTGGTCGACGCTTATCCCCAGAACCGTAGCATTCAGCTTGTTGAATTTTGCTATCGAGTCCCTGAATGTACATAGTTCCTGCGTACACACTGATGTGAATGCTCCAGGGAAGAATACCAGCACTGTGGGATGGCCCACGAAGCTGGACAGTTTTACCCCCTTTAATTCTGTGTCAACCAATTCGAAGTCCGGTGCTTTTTCTCCAATGTTCATGTTTGCTCATTGTTTACCCATATATAAAAAACAGCTAGTTTACAAGATTATTTGATCAGTTCTAGCTGTTCCTTTTCCTGTTTTTTCATGTGGCTCACGCGTTTGCTTCTCTCTTCGTACCGCTTAAACGCTGCCTGAAACAACTTTTTGTCTTCTTCCGAATCTACCTTGAGTTGAGGTACATCCACTGGCTTACCACTATCATCGAGTGCGACCATGGTTACGGTCGCCCTGCCAGCAAAATTGACATCTCCTCTCTCTAGGTTTTCAGCGAACACCTCAACCCCGACTTCCATGGACGACTTTCCAACAAAATTCATTCTGCCCTTCATTTCCAGAAGGTCTCCTATGTGTACCGGATAGATGAAGTCGATGTGATCTATGTTGGCGGTGACACAATTTCGGCGGCTGTGTTTTGTTGCGACTATTCCTGCTATCTCGTCTATCATCTTCAAAATGGTACCCCCAAATACATTTCCTGCAACGTTGGCATCTGGAGGGAGCATTACCCTAGATATCGACGACTCAGTTTCCTTCGGTGTCTTTTCTTCCATGATATTACGCCTCTTCTTTTCTTGGCCCTTTCCAACTCATTACCAGAAACATGCTATTAAGTTGTCTCTTGTTGTTTCAAATCAAGAATGTTAAATATCGTACAAGAATTAAGAAAAACATCACCCGGGTGACTCAATGAAATCTAACGATGAAAAGGTTGCAATTGTTGGGGTAGGACATTCCAAATTCGGGAAGAGGCTCGATGTAAGCATAAACGAACTCGGTTGGGAGGCGATAAAGCCCGCCCTTCAGGACGCAGGAGTGACGCAGAAAGATGTGGATTTCTATTCCCTCGGAAATTTTGGTTACTGGAGTGAGGAAATACTTCCTGCAGTAACAATAGGGGAGTACGCGGGTCTTTCCTGCGGAAGCTTGAAGACCGAGGCAGCCTGCGCGTCAGGGAGCGCGTCCCTCAAGATCGCCGTCGATAGCATACTGTCTGGGAACAGCGAGATTGCGATTGCGATGGGTATTGAAAAGATGTACAACTCCCCCAATGGAACGATCATAGAGTTGATAGGCAGGGCAGGGAATTACTTTTGGGAATTCGAGAACTTCGGGATGACCTTTCCAGGGTACTATGCTCTCTACGCTACCAAGTATCTCGACGCGTACCATTCGAGGGAGGAAGACCTTTGCGAAGCAGCAGTGAAAGCGCACCACTATGGTAGTTTGAACCCGTACGCTCAATTTCAAAAGGAAACATCTGTCGAAGAATGCATGAAATCCAAATATGTATCCAGGCCACTAAAGTTGATGGATTCCTCTCCCATCACAGATGGTGCGGCCGCAGTCGTTCTCGCTAGAGGGGATGTAGCCAAGAAACTCTCAGATACTCCTGTGTTCGTGGAAGCCCAAGGGTACGCTTCCGGAACAGCCTACATGGGGAGAAGAGATGACTATACCGGCCTTGAAGCCAGCAGAAGAGCCGCAGAAGCTGCATACAGAAAGGCAGGATTAGATGGAGCGGCCAACAACTTCGACATCTTCGAAGTCCACGACTGTTTCACAATTGCAGAAGTCATGGCATACGAGGATCTTGGCCTAGTAAAGAAAGGTGAAGGGATTCAGTTGCTCAGAGAGCACCAGACCTACAGGGATGGAAAATATCCTGCTAATCTAGATGGTGGCCTGAAATCAAAGGGTCACCCAATAGGGGCTACGGGGATCAGCCAGGCAGTTGAGATAACGAAACAGTTGAGGGGAGAAGCAGAAAAGGGAAGACAAGCCGATATCAGAAAAGGAAGAGGGCTTCAACATAACGTTGGCGGGACTGGCCACTATGCATATGTTACTATTTATTCTAGAGGTGATTGAATGCCAATTGACACCGTACTTGAGGACAGAAGAGTGCTTGACCTGAGATACAGAATGCCAATATCCCAGATTATTAAATTCTTTGAAGGTCTTGAAGAGGGTAAAGTCAGAGGGACCAGATGCAAAGAATGTGGAAGAAAGTATTTCCCGCCTCAGACTGAATGTTCAACTTGCATGACGAAGAACACGGAGTGGTTTGATTTTGAAGGAGATGCATCCCTTGAAACTTTTACCACAGTTGAGGTAGCTCCTACCTCTTTTGTGAATGAGGGCAGCTACGTTGTTGCGATCGGGCTCCTGAAGGAAGGGGTGAGGATTCTCTCGTGGCTGAATATACAGGACCGTTCTAGCATCAAGATTGGGATGAAAATGAAATTGAAGGCAGTAAAGAGGAAGGAAGGTTACTACAGCTACGAATTCTTTTCAATCTGATGTTTTCAGAGCAACGTAGCTGTCAACTTGATCAGTTGAAAACCTTCTCCTCCTCAAGTTTGAAATCCAGTGCGTCCTTCTCTATCTCACGTTTGGTGCTGCCGTAATTCTTATCGGTTAATTCTTTGATGAATTCGTGTTGTATTATCAGCTTCATCACTTCGCTGCTTCCAGTCCATATGAGTCCCAGTCTTGAATCCCTCAGTAGCCTCTCGACAGGATAGACGGTCGTGTATCCAATACCGCCCAACATCTGCATAGAATCGTTTACGATTTTCCACATGGCCTCCGTGGACTGAAGCTTCGCAATGGAGACGAGTTTCCTGACGTAAGCGAGATCGGTCTTACCAACCTCCATTTGATCGGCTGCCTTGCTGGCAACGTAGACCATTGATGAAGCATTCTGCAGCAACGCAACGCTTTCCGCAAGTTTGAAACTTATTCCTTCGTGTTCGATGAGTTTTTTCCCGAACGACTCTCTCTTCAGCGCGTAAGAGGCAGCTACCTCGATCGCAGCTGTGCCGACGCCGATAGACCCCGCTGCAGTGGTCAGCCTCTCCGGGACCATCATCCTGTTAAATATTTCGTAGCCTCCGTTCAACTCACCGATCAGGTTCTCTTCTGGAATCTCAGCATCCTTGAAAACCAACCTTGCAGTCCCCCCTCCCTTGTTCCCCATGAGGCCATACATGGTTTCGACTTTCAATCCAGGGGTATCCCTGTCAAGAATGAAAGCACTGACTCCCCTCGTCCTCGACTTGGCGCTCTTGTCCGTAATTGCATACGTGACAAAGAAGTCCGCTCCCTTCCCACCTACGATGAATCTTTTCTGTCCATTCAGCAAATATTTGTTTCCCTTTTTCTCTGCAGTTGTTTTCATCATACCGAACAAATCTGAACCACCAGAAGGCTCTGTTATCGCTTCAGCGCCGTACTTTTTACCGCTCGTTATTCCCCTGAGGTACTCATCCTTCTGATCTCTCGTTCCAAATCTGTAGATCGGCTCACCCACGATCGTTCCGAGTGAATACATACAACTCAGGGTGAAACCAAGGAATCCCATCTCCTCAACGGCAGAAGCTTCACCAACCCAGGAACTTCCTCTACCTCCATATTCTTCAGGAAATCTCAGTCCTACGGTCCTTTCGCTGGTGGCTAAATCTATAAACTCTCTTGGAAATACAATTTCTTCGCTTTCAATCTTTCTGATCAATTCGTGTGGTACCGCCTTAACTACTCGCCTGACCTCGTATTTTGTCTTTCTTTCTTCGTCGCTCAGCAGAAAATCTTCCATTTTATTCATCCTCTAATCATGGGTTATTGTATAGCTGCTATAATCTGGTAAAATAAAAACAATATGAATTTGCCTGACAAACAATAATTACTTTCTAAGAATTCCGTCTATTTGAATTGCTTTGGCGCAGTTAAAAATTTTTAGTTTTAAAAACTCTACTAATCGATACGTTTATTTATAGGACGCCTTTTATTATTGTGCAACCGACATCAGAAAGTGACCGACCTTGGTTAAAGTTATACGACAAAGGAGTTCCAGCAGATATTGAATGCAAAGAAGTGAAACCCTATGATTTCCTAAAACAGAGTGCAGCCAGAATACCGGAACATCTTGCTGTTGCTTTTTTCAACTACAAGTTGAGCTATAGGGAGCTGAAGGAAAGAACAGACTCCTTTGCATCATTTCTGAAATCGCTGGGTGTTAATGCAGGCGACAAGGTAGCCGTCGATCTCCCAAACTGCCCCCAATACATCATTGCGTTTCAGGCCATCAACAAGATTGGTGCGGTTGTAGCTCAAATTTCCCCAACTTATTTTGAGATAGAGATAGATCGGATAATCGGAGACTCGGAGTCAAAGGTCCTCATCATATTCGATGATCTACTTCCAAGAATAGATGGAGTGACCAAGAAGTACCCAAATCTCGTCGTAGTGGCTACGAGAATAGAGGATTATCTGCGCTTTCCACTCAATTCTCTCTACACATTACAGAGAAAGAAGAACAAGAAATTTGTTGACATCCCAGAGAAATACAGGAAGTTTGAAGAACATCGGTCTTTCCAGCCCAGTTCAGAGGAGAACAACGATCCAAATTCACTTGCGGTTTTGCAATACACTGGAGGTACGACCGGAGTACCAAAGGGAGCTATGCTTTCGAACAGGAACCTGGTGTGTAACACCATCCAGTCGGTAGCATGTCTTTCAGGTCAAGGGTTCGGCAAAGACGTCATGCTCAGCGTTATTCCCTTCTTCCACGTTTTTGGAATGACCATAGCCATGAACTTCCCGATAAAGATCGGTGCATCAATAATCCTCCAGCCAAAGCCGGACATAGATGGCATTTTCAAACTGATTAAGAAGTATCACCCAACCTTCTTCCCTGGCGTGCCAACCCTATATGGAGGCATTCTCCTTCACAAAGAGCTCCAAAATGTCGATATGAAATCAATCCAGTATTGTATATCGGGCTCTGCGCCGTTGCCAGTGGAGATAATAGAGAAATGGAACAAAGTCACAGGGGGACATCTGGTCGAAGGTTACGGGCTCACCGAAGCTTCACCAGTAACTCACGTGAATCCTCTGTATGGGAAGATAAAGTCAGGTTCGATCGGTCTACCAGTTCCATCCACGTACGCGAAGATCGTAGATCTGGATAACGGTACTAAGAATATGCCTGTTGGTGTAGAGGGCGAACTGCTGATAAAGGGGCCACAGGTTATGCAGGGATACTACAAGAATCCCGGCGAGACAGACGGAGTCTTGAAAGATGGCTGGCTTCACACCGGGGATATTGCGAAGATGGACGAAGAGGGATATTTCTACATCGTAGACAGAAAGAAGGATGTAATCATAGTCGGAGGGTTCAACGTCTATCCGAGGGAAGTTGAAGAGGTTCTCTATCAGAATCCAAAGGTCAAGGAAGCGGCAGCAATTGGCGTGAAGGATGCAGCCCACGGTGAGGTTGTCAAAGCCTTCGTAGTCCTGAAGGATGGACAAAGTGCGACAGAACAGGAAATCATTGACTTTTTCCACAACAAGATTGCGAAGTTCAAAGTTCCCAGGTCGGTAGAATTCAGGAAGGACCTTCCAAAAACATTGGTTGGAAAGATATTGAGAAGGGAGCTCAGAGAGTCAAAATAAGGATAATCTATATTGGGTCTGGTCATCCATCACTATTTGAGAGGCGTGAAGGAAGAGGATAGAAGTTGAGATTAATATTCGTGTACGGTCCACCAGCTGTGGGGAAACTGACGGTAGCAAGAGAGCTCTCGAAGTATACAGGATTCAAATTGTTTCACAACCACATCTCTATTCAGGAGGTTGGATCTATCTTTGATTTTGGAACTCCAATCTTCTGGCAACTAGTAGGGAAATTCAGAAAGGAAATGATAAAGGCAGCTGTAGAGGAAGACATAAACACCATTTTCACTATGGTCTACGCCAAGGGTCCCGATGACAAATATGTAGAAAACATAAGGAATCTTGTCGAATCAAAAAGGGGCAGAGTGTGTTTTGTCCGGTTACATTGTAATAAAGAGGAACTCCTAAGAAGAGTGAAAACCAGATCAAGGAGAGAATGGGGGAAACTGAATTCAATAAATGAATTGGAAGATTTGTTGAGAAAATACTACCTGTTCGGAAGGGTGACTGGAGGTAGATCTCTGAGCATCGACACTTCTATTCTCACTCCGAGGGAGGCAGCCCTCAAGATAGCTTCCCACTACGAGCTACCCAAGAAGAAATAATCTACCGGACGGTCAATTTCAAAAGGTGTTTCCAATTGAAAACAAAAGTAGGAAACTTATGTTTTTTACAGAAAACGTACGTTCGAGAGGAACGTGGTTTAGAGTGTCATATTGTTAATCATCAGTAACTCTTACCCATTGCCGTTCAGGAGATATTCCCACAAGCAGTCCACTTAAGAGAGTATTCTTGTGTAGTTCTAAACAAACCCCGCCTTGGTCTCAAAAACCAATGTGGACAGATCTTCCATCTCGTGTTCTTCGTTGTGGAAAAGCACAGACAGGGCCATCGAATCCCTGTAGAATTTCTCAATTCCAAAGTCTTCCAGATATCCGTATCCGCCGTGTATCTGCAAAGAAGTCTTGCTGATGTCCTTGGCGAGTGCGAGTGCCTTGTGCTTCAGGAACATGGCTTCTTTCCTGCTTGGAGAGGTAGATATCAGTCCTTCGAAATAGCGTTTCAGAATCTCCATCTCCGCTATGAGTGAAGTCAGCTCGAATGCGAGCGGTTGGAAATCCTTCAAATAGTGTCCAAATGCAGTTCTCACCTTGGCATAATCCAGACCCTTTTGTGAAACTGCCTCACTCATTCCAAGCGAAATTGCAGCCACTGGGATTGACAGTTGATCGTACAACTTTTCAAGCACTTTTCTTCCTTCCTTGCTCAGCACATCATAGTCAGATGAATTCACGCTTACTGCAGAAAAGCCTATGCTCCTAAATCCTAGTCTCTTGAGTTTCTTCCCTGCTGTGAATCCAGACTTTAGAAGTACGAGTTCTCCCGTATCCAGAAGCGTTACAATAAAGTCAGAATCGCTTCCAAACACGAACTGTTTCTCACCCTTGATCTTACCGTCACTCAGGAGAAGGCTGCCATTCTGCCCCGGACCGACTAGTAGATCAGAAAAGGTCACTGTCCCAGATTTGGAACCGTTAGCAACAGCTTCGGTAATTTTAGGATCGTTTACGAGGCTCAAAAAGGAGTTTGCGAGAAGTGTCTTAACGGCGACTGCGGGAACAGACTTTGCAAGATTCTCAAGAACTACTGAAAGCGTCTTGACATCTGCAGCTCCTTCTCCAGACTGTCCCATCATGGAAAAGAATCCCTGATCTGCGAGCAACTTAACGAATTCCTTCCCCATGCTCTCATTTTCAAATTTCAGTGAGTTGTTTTCCACATATTTCGCATTGAAATCTTTAACTGTATTTTCAAGAATTTCATATTCCTCTTCCATCTAGGTCACGCTCCTCCTTCCTTCAGCATCATCCTCGTGATTATAAGCTTCTCTACCTCTGTTGTTCCTTCCCAAATGTCCAGGATCTTTGCGTCTCTGAAGAATCTTTCAAGGTCAGAAGTCAGCCCGTGAAGTGACATGAGCTCAATGGCCCTTTTAGTGGCGAATACCGCACTCTCTGCCGCATAGAACTTTGCCATGCTGGTCACGATCGGATTTGGTGTGAATTTGAATAAGTAGGAAGCCGCCTTATAGGTGATGTTCCGAGTTGCTTCAACTCTAGTTGCAATTTCCGCAATCGCGAGCTGCAAATTCTCGCTCAGTTCCCCAGTTTCCGAAACTGGAGCATACTTCTTTGAGTATTCTAGCAGTCGATCCAATGCACCGTGGGCTATTCCCAATCCCTGTGCAGCAACGTATATCCTGCTGATGTTGAAGAAGGTCATGATGTAGTAGAATCCCTTCCCTTCTTCTCCTACCATGTCTTCCTTGGGTACCCTAACGTTGTCGAATATGAGTTCTGCAGTGTTGGTGGCTCTTACTCCAAGCTTTCCGTGCAACTTATTTATGGCAAATCCTGGACTCTTTGAATCAACAACGAACACGCTCAAACCCTTGTGCTTCTTTTCCGGGGACGGAGGTGGGGAAGTTCTAGCAAGTACTAGGAAGTGGTCGGCAATCTGTCCATTGCTTATGAACATCTTTCCGCCGTTCAGGACATAGGAGTCTCCATCAAGTCTGGCTTCGCACTTTATTCCAGCAACGTCTGATCCTCCTCCCGCCTCAGTTACGCCAAGACCCAGGGTCCTTTTCCCTGCAAAGACCGGGTTCATGTACTTCTCCTTCTGGGCATCGTTACCAAAGAACATGAAAATCTCCGCTCCAAATGCAGAAATGGTAACGGATATACCCAAACCCGGGTCCCTTCTTACCAGCTCTTCGATGGTAACCAGAACTTTCCAGGGATTTGAGAAATCCAATACCTTCTCTTTTTTCGAGATAGCTACTATTTCTGTAGGAAACTCTTCATTGAAATCAGATTTTTCAGCAACTTCTTCTGTGAAATACTTGTTAGCAAATTCCTTGGCCTTTACAACGGCCTCTTTTATATCGTCACTCAATTCGAAATCCATTATTACACCTTCTCCATTAGTACAGAATATCCTTGTCCTCCACCAACACAAAGCGAGGCTATGCCCCTCTCCTTTCCGCTCGCTTTCAGTTGACGAGATAGTGTTCCCGCGAGTCTCGCACCCGAGGCTCCGAGGGGGTGTCCGATTGCTATCGCGCCTCCCTTGACATTGACCTTGTTCCTCGGAATGTTGAGCTCTCGCATCGCGTTAAGGACCACTACGGCGAACGCCTCGTTGATTTCCCATAGGTCGATGTCTTCAGAAGTCAATTTGGCTCCTGCAAGCAGCTTCTTTGATGCGGGTACGGGTCCCTCACCCATTAATGACGGGTCGACTCCAGCCCAACCGAACGCACTCACCTTTGAGAGAGGTTTCAATCCGTATTCTTTCACTTTTCTTCCAGACGCTAACATGACAAGCGAGGCACCTGCATTTAGTGGAGATGAATTTCCTGCAGTGATGACTCCTCCTTCTTTAAACGCAGGAGGTAGTTTTTTCATTTGTTCGACCGAACTATCCTTTCTAACGCTCTGGTCTTTATCGATAATCTTGGTCTCTCCATCCGATTCTACTTCAATCGGGAGTATTTCGTCCTTGAAGAAACCGCTGTCCTGTGCTTGAGATGCGTACTTGTGGCTCTCATAGGCGAACGTATCCATTTCGTCTCTCGGGATACCCTTCAACTTCGCAAGTTTCTCAGCGGTCAGACCCATATAAAAGCCGGTCTTCATGTCATATTTCATGTACTCCGGTCTGAGCAGTAGCTTAAGGTTGGGGCTGACCATCGGATTGTTACCAAGGGGGACGTGTGTCATGTGCTCCATCCCTCCTGCCAAGACGATTTCCGAATTGCCCGTCATTATCTCCATAGCGCCTATACTAATTGCGTTCAGTGAAGACGAACATGCTCTGTCTATAGCCATCGCAGGAACTTCGACCGGAAAACCTGCCAACAAAACGGGTTGTCTGCCCCCATACATCCAATTCTCTCCAACCTGTAAAGCAGATCCTAGAATGATGTCGTTTATTTCGGTTGGCTTCACACCTGTCTCTTTCACCGAATCTTTCATAAGCGCTGCAAGAGCTTCGTCCATTCTTATGCTGTTAAACACATCCTTTGTGGGATCGCTTGGTTTTGACTTTGAGAATGGGGTCCTTTTGTAATAAACCAAAAACACTTCTTTATTTTCCATAGGTATTACGGTTTTAGATTAATGACGGATATATAACTCTTTAACGGCTCAGCGGTGCCATTGTGCGACGATTAAATTAGTTTAGTAATCCTTATGGCAATTCATCTACTTCTGGTGACTTTTAATTAATAGAAAAGCACCAAATTTCCGATTAGGATTGAGCCACTTATCCCTAACGGTGAAGTGGCCTTCTCTTTAGAGTTCCGAATAGGAGGAGAGAGGAGCACACTCTAAAACTGAAATTTTGGATTTGACCTTAAAAAGCAAGGATAATATCCGAAGAGTGCATTTACGAATTAGTGGTTTGTAATGCCATATGACATCGTTGTACTTATAAAACAAATCCCGGATCTAGAACTGATAAAAGTAAACCAAGAGACTGGAGAACCCATAACCGACGGAGTACCTTTCAAATTTGAAAATCTGAGCAAGAACTCGGTGGAAGCCGCCGTCAGAATCAAGGAGAAGAACGGTGGCAAGATCACTGCAGTTCTCTTTGGAAATGAAAAGGGAACACAGGTCATGAAAGAGGCTTACGCAATGGGAGTTGATGAGGGAGTCCTCATAACCGGATACAGCGAGAACAATCCCGTTCTTACTGCCAAGGTGCTAGCCCAAAAAATAAAACAGCTCCACTACGATCTTGTGATACTGGGAAATCAGTCTGCAGATTCAATGAGTGGCATGGTGGCGGGACTCGTAGCCACCGAACTGAATCTTCCTCTATTATCCAATGCCGTCTCAATAGAAGTGGCAGATAGGATCGTAAAGGTGAGCACTGCGACAGAGAAAGACGTTATCAAATCGGAAGCCACGATGCCAGCAGTAATCTCCGTAACACAGGAGACAAATGAACCCAGATTTCCACCGGTACTTCAGATAATAAAAGCAGGAAAGAAGAACATAACCACCGAACAATCGACTGTCAAGATAGAGAATACGTCCAAGATAATATCCAAGAAAGCTCCTAAAAGCGAAAGAAAGAGACTGATATTCGAGGATGTAGACAAGGGCGCGCAAGAGGTTGCCAAAGTTTTAAAGGAGGCGATGAAATGAAATTCTTGATATTTTCTGACATCGAAGACAGTGCTAAACAGGTTATGAGTTTCCTGAAGGGGAAGGGAGATTTTGTACTTTACACCACAGAAAAGGGCGAGTCGCTGACAAAATATGGAGCTCAGAAAATCGTTCTTCTGACAGGGAAACCGGAGGTGAAGGGAATCTCCTCTCTTCTTTCGGATGAATTTTCAAGTGGAGGGTATGACCTAGTTATGATAGCTTCCACGGTGTTGGGAAGAGACATTGCTTCCCTGTTTTCCGGACAAAAGTCCATTGAAGTCATCCCTGAAATTTTTGAAATCAAATTCAACAGCGGGACGGTAACTACGAAACGGTATGGGCTTGGAGGAAAGGCGGTAATTGAGGAGGAATCCAGGTCAAAGGTATTCACCTTCCTTTCTGGCTTGTCGGATGACGTTCCTGGCGATGGTAGTTCTCCCATTGAAACAAAGAACATTCCTGAAGGGGTCGTCAAGATACTGGCAATTGAACAGAAGAAAGCGAAAGAAGTGAATCTGGAGAAGGCAAACATAATCATCGCGGTGGGAAGAGGTCTAGGAAAGATGGAAGGAATTCAACAGATAGAGCCGCTGGTTAAAGCAGTGAGGGGAGAACTGGCAGGTTCAAGACCAGTCTGCCTAGATTACCACTGGCTGTCGGAGGACAGGCAGGTTGGGTACTCTGGGAGAACTGTCAAGCCAAAGGCATATGTGGCTCTGGGCATCTCAGGACAGATTCAGCACATCGCCGGAATGAGGGGATCCAAGGTAGTGGTTGCAGTCAATAAGGACAAGAATGCACCTATTTTCCAGGAAGCAGACTACGGAATCGTAGGAGACCTTTACCAGATCGTGCCAAAAATAGTATCCTACCTATGAGAGGTTCTCAGCTACCAGCTCCGCTATGTCTTTGACCTTCATTTTTTCTTCTTTATTTGTAACCTTCCTTGCGTCGTCGAGCATCGACATGCAATATGGACACGCTGTCACAACCACTGAAGCATTTATTTGATCTGCTTGGCCAATCCTCTTGTGCGATATCTTCGTTCCAACATTCTCCTCCATCCACATTCTCGCTCCTCCGGCTCCGCAGCAGAGGCCCTTGGTCTTGTTCATCTCCATCTCCTGGTAGTTGGTGGTCACCAGGCTGATGATGTTTCTGGGAGCATCAAAAACCCTGTTGTATCTTCCGAGATAGCAAGAATCGTGGTAGGTGAATTTCTCCGTGTCCTTCTTCTCCTTCATTGATATCTTCCCCTCTCTCAGCAGTGAATCGATGAATTCAGTATGATGCACCACTTCCAAGTCCATTTTGATGTTATATTCGTTCTTGAACGTGTTGAAACAGTGTGGGCAGATCGTTACGATCTTCTTAACTCCGAACTTTTTGAATGTTTCGACGTTTTGAGTTTGCAGAGTCTGGAACTGGTATTCGTTTCCGGATCTCCTAGCTGGATCACCAGTGCACTTTTCTTCCGTACCTAGAATAGCATAAGACACTCCAGCTTTTTCCAGGACCTTTACAAGTGCCTTCGAAATTTCTTGGTTTCTTGGATCGTAACTACCCGAGCATCCCACCCAGAAAAGATAATCAAATTTCTGGTCCGGGTTCTTCGAAAGATCGGGCACGTTCAATCCCTTTGTCCAGTCTGCTCTAGTTGCGGGATCATTTGTCCACGGACTCTGGTAGGATTCCATGTTGGCATACATATCCGTGATTCCCTTGGGGGCACTTCCTTGATTCAGAACGAGAGATCTTCTCATGTCTACGATCTTGTCTACGTGATTGATCATCACAGGACACTCTTCAACGCATGCATTGCAGGTGGTGCAAGACCACAAATCTTCTTCCTTGATCACGCTGTTTAGCACCGTTGGGAATGCTTCATCTGGTTTGCTTCTATCACCGCTCCTGAAGGCGCTCCCTTGTTCAAGAAGCGCTGTCCTAAGATCCCATATAATATCTCTTGGAGAGAGGGACTTTCCAGTAAGGTTTGCAGGGCAGGCAGCGGTGCATCTGCCACACTCAGTACACGAGTAAAGATCTAGGTAGTCTTTCCAACTGAAATCCCTGATATCTGTTGCCCCGAACTTTGTTGTCTTTTCAAAATCTATGTCTGAAAGCTGACCTCTCGGCTTTTCGTCAGTAAGGAGGACGTTAAAGGGAGCAGCTACGAGATGAAGGTGTTTGGAGGAAGGAATGTAAGCAAGAAACACAAGGAATATGATTACGTGGAATGACCAGACAGACCAGTAGAGGTTCGTTGCCGTGGTCGTCGAGATGGATGGGATGATTGAGGCAACGAGTGCACTAATAGGGGTAACAGAAGCAGGGAGATTTACCATCACTTCCCCAGGTATTCCACTAGTGTAGCCATCGATCCTGAGTCCAGATAGAAACAGGTAGCTAACCATTAGGCTGGCCACCAGGAAGAGGATGAAAGAAGCCTCGAAACCGTTGTAGCCCTGATACCTCTTGATCTTTATCACCCATCTCCTAACGACTGCATAGATCACATCAGCTATGACGATTAATGCGAAAATATCAACAGAAAAGAAGACCACGTATTCTGGCAATCCCGTGAGGAAGAATCTGGAAGAGGGATTCAGTCCCGTAAGGAAGACATCTGCAGAATAGAAGGCAAATGCAAGGAACCCCCAGAACATCAGTGCGTGCATGATCCCTCCACCCAAGTCCTTGAAGAGTTTTCCCTGAAAAATCACGTTCCTGAACCCAAGATAGATCCTACGCAAAACGGACTTGCCGATGGTAGTTTTCTTCGTGGAAACCTTAAACATGTTCCACAGCAATCGGTATATCTGAAATAGGAAAAGAGCCCCAGAAATCAGCAAGCCAATCAAAAGCAGGGAAGAGAATAGGTACATAATCAATTTCTACATCCAAACTAAATATAAATTGTCTTTCCTTTTGAGCGGAGTGGGACACTATTCTTAGATCGTCCCAAATTGAATTGGTTGTGCCAAAACTCTTGCAGAATATTAATGAAAAGTATCAAATGTCTCTTCAAAATACTGAGTACAAGGGTAAACTGTTTGAAAAGGCGATGTTGATCTCGCTTATAGAATGGTTGAACCTTGGTAAAAAATGGTTAGCAGGAACAAACATGAGGACACTCCTGAGAGCTGGCAATGATGATACGTTCTCGATTGATCAACCCATATCAAGTTATCAAAACGAGAATGTTCAATTCGTAGAAGAGGAGACCGTAAGACTTGACGAACATAACGAGATGCTCAATCAAGGGGACACAAATGTGACGTTAAGGCACTTACAGAGAGAATACTCAGAAGAAGAGTTATATTTCCGTCTGCACCACGGACGCATTCAAAAGTTGTCTCGCGTGGCCGATATCGAAAAAACAGTTTGCATCAATCCTAAGAGTAAATGCGTACAGGGTGTGCTCAGAGGAGTCATTGTTAAACTCCTGAAAGGTAGGCTTGTGAACTATGCATTATCGAGGGGATAGGTTGACGATAAGGCATTTTAAGAACGGTGACGAACAAAAGTGTGAATCCCTCCTAATGGACTCCTTCTCATGGTACCTTAAGTTAGAAGGATCCGAATGGATACTTTCTAAACTATCGTCGGAAAGTATCCTCTCGCAGTCCAGAGAAGGCTTAACACTAGTCGCAGAAGAAGATGGCCTGATAGTCGGCTTTGTTCACATGTCCACAATGGATTATGGGGTAGGTTATATATCAGTCATCGGTGTAAGCCCGCAAAGCCAAGGTAAGAACATTGGAGCCAAACTTCTTAAGAGGATTGAACGGGAGGGCAGAAATAAGAAGTTGAGGAAGATATGGCTTATGGTTTCTCACTCGAATACCGGTGCAATAAATTTTTACTTGCGCAATGGCTATTCAGTAGATGGTGTGATACGTGACTTCACACTTGAGGGTCTTCACGAGATGATAATGTCAAAGCACCTCTGAAACTTTATTCACTAATTATGCGCGCGTTTGCCGTATAGCAAGCTTTCCCGAAACATTTCGACTATGTTTCATTTAGAGCTTTCTCCTAATAAGTTCTGGAAGAGTTAGGCGATAGTCGCGGTAATACTCAGAGTAGTGGGAAATTATGGGTTCTAAAAAATTTATTGCAGAATCCCGGATATCTGACCACTTCTTCTTTTGAATCTAGAATCTAGTCTCTGCTTTAGAAGGATTTAGGAGATCGCACTCCAAGCTATCCATTCCCAAAGTGACCAGTAAGGCAAAATGGGTCCGTGGATGTTTCCAGTTTGGATATTTCCTACTTTCCTTGATAGCTTGGTTTCCTCTTCTGCAGAAGGGCCGAGATTCCTTCCTTCATGTCTTCAGTTCCGTAAAGTATGCCAGCAGCCATAGACTCCATCTCCAGACCAGAATCATAGGTAACGTCTGAACCCCTGTTTACCAGTCTTTTTGCAAGGCTCGCTGCAATCGGAGAGGTACCCATCGAGATAGTCTCTGCCAATTTCAATGTGCTTTCATCAACCGACTCCTTGGGGAACAGTTCAGAAACTATTCCAAAGTTTTTCGCTTCCTCGCCAGTTATTCTCTTTCCAGTCAGTATTAAGTACATGGCCCTCGAATTTCCAACGAGCTTGGCTAGTCTCTGACTACCTGACCACGCAGGAATCAGCCCAAGAGTGACTTCTGGCAGCCCCACCTGTGCGTCCGGTGTTGAGACCCTTATATCTCCGGAGAGAGATAGTTCAAAACCTCCACCTAGGGCATACCCCTTGATCTCCACAATTACCACTTTTGGAATTTCTTGCAGTTGCTTGAATATTCTTTCTCCCTTTCTGGAATATTCCACGAAGTCAAATGCACCCGGTATGAACTGAGAAAGTTCTGCACCCGCTGAAAAGGTCTCCCCTTTACCCGTAATCACGAGCACTCGAGTTTCGTTGTCTGTCCAAATCTCCTTAATTGCACTGTCAAGATCCGTTAGGAGATCAGAATTTATGAGATTGTGCTTGGGGCGATTTAGCAGTATCCTCGTGACGTGATTCTCCCTCTTTTCGACGATCAGAGTTGAATACTTCTTTTCTTCTGTTCCCTTTGTTGTCTCAACTTTCTTTGAGGATGTTTCCTTCTCAGGTTCCGCAAATGCCTTGATTGAAATGATGTCCTTCAATTTTCCCTTCTTTATAGATTCTGCAGGTTCAAACACCTTGAGTCCGTAGAAGCTGCTTAGTCCTTCAAGCTTCTTCTTTACCTCTGCGTTTGTCATACTATTGGCAACTGATATTGGTCCGAATGGCCTATTGAGTCCCAGTTTGACAGCAGTTTCTATCTCATCCGGCAGGGCAACCTGTTCCTCTATCAGCTTCACTGCCTCATTGATCTCTATCGCAAAAATGTCCATTATTGTAACTTTTTCAGAAGGCTGAACGTTGGGTATGGCAGCCTTTCCGGTCGACCAATCGTAGAAACCCATTCCAGTCTTCCTTCCAAGCTTGCCATCCTTTACCAGGTTCCTGAACGTGTTGCACTTGTTGTATTCGTCTGACAGCACTACTGCAAGATAATCAAGCATATGGGCGACCGTGTCTAGCCCCACAAAGTCCATCAGCTCGTAGGGTCCCATTGGAAGTCCCTGTCCCCTTGCGTAAAGGTCAAGTTCTTCTGGTTTTTCTACACCCTTATCCAGCACATTACAGAAGAAGAGCATGTCTGGAGCGTTTATCCGGTTGACGATAAATCCCGGAGAGTCCTTTAGTACTTTGACGGGTGTTTTTCCGATTTGTTTTCCAATTTCGAATGCTCGTTCAAAGTATTCTTTGCCTGTGAATTCAGACTTTATGATCTCTACTAGTTTCATTCTGTTGGCTGGATTGAAGAAATGCATTCCCACTACTCTCTCCTTGTTTGCTACATTCTTCGATATCTCAGAGATCTTGATGTTGGACGTGTTGGTTGCCAGGATAGTGTCCCTCTTACAGGTCTTGTCAAGTTTGGAAAAAATCTCCTGCTTCAACTCCACAATTTCCGGTACGGCTTCCACAACTATGTCCGCCTCTTTTACGCTGTCTTCAAAATTTGACGAATATTTTATCCTGCTCTGGATGTTTTCCTTTTCTCCAGGTTTGATGATTCCCTTTTCAAGCATTTTGGCTAGGTTGTCGCCAATATATTTGGATCCTCGTTCGAGTGCAGCGGGAATGGAATCTTCAAGTATCACATCATATCCATATTGGGCAAAAACGAGTGCAATCCCTCTACCCATTTCGCCCGAGCCAATAACCGTGACTTTCAAGTTCTCACTTCCTTGCTTTGAGAATGCTCGATGACAACTTTTGCACCGAGAAAATATCTCCACTTATCTTGAGTTTGCCCTGCATGAAGGCCTGTACTCCGTCCAGTTTGCCATCAAACAGGTCAGTGAGTACTTGTTCCGATGCGGTGATTGTTGCAGAGGCTGGTTGTTTTGAACCTTCAGTGACGCTAACCTCTCCCTCCCCTGCGTGAACGTAGAACGGGGCACCATCGGAGACGTTGAATTGAAATGTTTTGTTGATAGCTACGATCTCCTTCTTTAAATCAGGGAGTCCATCAAGCGATTTCACTAAATTTTTTAATATTTTTATAGAACTCATGCAAGAATTATGCTACTTTGGCTAAAAAACTTTTGGCTATTTACCGTTGAAATTCTTCTCGTCATTCAATTATTTTGATGCACTTTAATTCCTTGTACGACTCCAGCGAATTTCTTGATTCCAGCCTTTAGGAAGTAATCATAAAGGAGCCAATTAAAAAGATTTCAGTAAGACTAATCCACCTTAGAATCTTGTTTAGACTAAAGTGAGGACATCAGTTTGAGTAGAATTACTGCACTTTGAATTGTCAAGCACTTTCAAACCAGGAGGCTAATGATCCGGTCTAATGTGAGATGGCCACCAGTTGTACTTCTTGAGGACCAGCATCAGCGCAGGTATCAGGAACAACCAGGAAATCACAGTGTCTATAAGAACCCCTGCAGTCACAGCGAAGCCAATTTCACTAATTATTCCGATGGAGCTGAATATGAGAGATCCGAATACCCCTGCAAGAATGAATCCCAGTACCAGAACTACGCTTCCATTCTCATCGATCGCTTCAGAAATGGCTGCCTCATCACTCTTGCCACTAATTACAGCTTCCCTTGCTTTGGTAACAAGGAAAATATCGTAATCAAGCCCGACTCCGAACAGCGTCACAATGACAAACAGAGGTCCGAAAACTATGAGCGGCAACTTTAACAGGTAGTGGTACACCAGGTAGAAGAGCGAAACTGCTAGCAGAGCGGAAGTCCCGACGTTGAACAGAAGGCGAAGCGGGGTGAATAAAGATGAAAGCTGGAATGCAAGAACGGCAAAAATCATGACAGAGAGAATAAGAACTATTTCGTATGTTGAAATGTTTATGGCATTTGAACTGTCAAGAAGAGATTGGGCAGTCCCCCCAACCTTATAAGTGACACCGGCTGGAACGACCTGTTTCATGATCGTATCGACTCTTGCAATAGAGTCTATCCCGCTAGAAATGTAGGAGACAGATTTGGTGGCGAAATTAAGAAGGACCGTTTTACCATCCTTTCCTACGAACGTCAGTGACTGGTTCAGGATGGTATTCTTTGACAGTGTGCTGCCCCCAATATTTGAAACGTTAACGAAAGTACCGAAGGGGTATGTGAGTGTTGTAAGATCAGAAATACCCGAATCTTTCAAAAGTGCAGTCGTAACGTTGTTCAAGATTCCTATGTCAGTCTCGTTGAAATGACCGTTGAGATATATCTGACTTGGGAATGTTAGCAGTGCATAGCTGGGGGAAAGAGTATCTCCTCCAAAGGCAGAAGTCATCTCATAGTAGCCCGTTTTGCCCGTATTGTTGGGGATTAAGGAGAACAGCGAGAATGACGTGGGAGTAGCTTCGTATACGACCAGAGTTGAAATGAAAATAACTATGAGAACCGCGACCAGCACCTTCTTGTGCTTTCTACTAACTCTTGCGACCTTCTCAAAATTGACAATAATCTTTCTGGGTTTTATCCTCTTCTTGAACACGATCATGAAAGCGGGAAGTAAGGTAAGCGCGACCGCAAGTGAGACCGTTATACCAAGGGCGTTCACAAAACCGCCCGAACCTATGATTGGAACCCTGAATATTCCGAGGACTATGTAGGACAAGATGACGGTAAGACCTGAAGTGAAGACGGCATGTCCAGCCCACTTCACCGTAGTTCCGAGTTTATCGTCCGATTTCTCCTTTGAATACCGGTTCAACATATAGACAGAGTAATCAGTGCTCAGTCCCAGAATCAACATCGCACTCAGAGTTGTAACAATGAAGGAGAGTGTTGTCTTGAGCAGGATGCCAAATATGAGATATGATAGACCCAAGATGATGATCATGCTGACCCCGAAGAACATCAAGGGTACAAACGCAAGTAGAGGAGATCTGAAGTAGATACCAACAATAATCACCGAAGCTACGATCCCTGCCACAAGGGAAAATATCAATCCAGAATATGCGGTGCTCTCTATGCCGCTCGAAATTTGCGCACTGCTAGTTGAGTAAATCTTCACCGGAGCGAACTCCTGTTGAATTCCTGACAGGTAATTGGTGAGGGTATTAAGTTGAGAACTGTTCAAATTAGATTGATTGAATTCGAGAACGACCATGTATCCAGAGAAATTGTTTGGAACCAAGGAATGGAACAGGGGTGCTGATAATGAAATTCCAGCCTCGGTGTAGTTACCACTCAGAGAGTCCGCTAGGATTCCACCAGTTGAGACGGATTCTGCAACAAATTTGGCGGGGTTGTTGAAAGTGAAATACGGATACCCCTCGAATTGGTTCTTTAGGAAATGTTCAGTGAGGTTTAGTGATGAATTTTTGGAGCCTTCTGCAAGAAAATCAGAAACGACGGTTTGAGAACTCACTCCGAGAGAAGACGAGAGAGCGTTCAATTCAGATGCAGTGTAATTAATGAAATAAGGCGTGAACGTTGCCGGTTTGTCTTCAATCAAACTCGAATAGAATACATTACTTGGAATATCGACAGACTGATAAAGTTGCTTCAATGAAGTCGATAGGAGAGATTGGTTTAGCTGCATTTCGAAAAATGAATTGTTCAAAGAATTGACCGAATTAAAATATCCAGCGAATTGTACCGGAGACATGTTGAACGTCTGGTTAGTGAATATAGCTATCTGAGGATCGCTGGAGTTAAGAGTTTGGCCTGTCAGATTCTGAGACAGGAGCGTTTCATTCCCTCTCGAAATGAAGTTCTGGTAAGTAGCGTTAAAGATATCCATATCTCCTGCTCCATAACTGGAAGTGAGGGAATAATCGAGTGATAGTGTGATATTTTCTCTCGTTGCGTTGTTAGAATATGAAGTTATGTTGAATGAAGAATGAATGGGGTAGAAAATTTCCCTTTCTGTTTTGTTTAGAGAATTATTGAGCACGGTATAGGCCTGTTGAATCGAAAAATTGAGTCTGCTATTATTTGGCCCATTGTAATACGGGTTCGAAGTATTGTTCCAGTTATTATAGAAGGCTCGGTAATATCCAACCGACAATGAACTGTTACCAAAATTCTGAGTTTCATTCAACAGTGTTTCCGAAGCAAAGTAGTCCCTTTGGGGG
>JAKBNO010000063.1 GCA_021831005.1 Thermoplasmata archaeon | reverse complement strand
AGTTCTTGGAATCTATCTTATACCTAGAAAAGGTATCCGAAAGCCTTGATGCCCGAGTGGGGTAGTTTGGATTATCCTAGAGGCCTGCGGAGCCTCAGACCTGGGTTCGAATCCCAGCTCGGGCGTCCAACCTTGATCCTGGTCTTGAGTTCGCACCTCTCCTGATCTTCCGTAAAACCAAACAAGAACCGGTAGAAGAGAGTGACCTTATTTTGAAGAACCTCAACTGTAAAAAGTATTTTCCTTCAATTGGTGTACTCTGTAAAGGAAAATTGGGACCGTCATTGAAGGAGCATATCCACGAATGAATAAATGGAAAGCATTGCGAATGAAGGTTCCAGAAAACTCCCAGAATTCAAGGTCTCTCCACAACTACCTTCCGACAGATATCACAATTGTGTCTCCCCTTGAGACTTTTTCAAAAACTGCAGATACTGTGACCATGCCTGACTCGGACCCTGTCCTCTTAACAATCATCGGATCAATGACTTTAAATCCATCCATCATCCTTTTCTTGACTTCAGCGTCAGTTCCTCTTTGAACCACACAGTATATCTTCAGGGAGTCCACATTAGAAGAAATGAGCAGCTTAATTGGCCCTTTATCAAATTTATAACTGTAATTCAAGAAGAGATTCTTTTCGTCCATTTTATGCAGTGGTTTATTCAAAGTAATTGTGAGTCCTGTCTGTCCTGCAAAGGAGTAGACGATGTTTTCCTTCGAAAGAGGAATACTTCCAGTCTCATCGAAGGCAATCAAATTTATCTGATCCGGAGAATCAACAACTCCAACTGGAAGTGGCATCGGCATCCCAGTTACAACTTTTAGCCCCGAATTTATAACGTGGGCGAATACCGCAACAGAAGGGACCTCTTTAGTGAAATCGAAAGCTACGGACATCGTGTTCACCTTCATGTCTTGTGCGGATGGGTCTTCTGTTTTCCTGCTATAGTAGTATGAACCTCCTTCTGTCCTTCGGTAGATGAGATCCAGTTTCAATAGCTTCTTGATGTTCCTGTGGATTGTAGTGGGACCTATCGGTCTGCCATAGACATTTTCGAGCATTGACTTTATATCTTTGAACCCAAATTCCTTCCCATTCATTCTCTTGTAAACAATCTCCTGAAGAGAGTCCGCTATGGAATTGTTTGAGATTGAATTAAGTCGGTTGTCAGATCCAGTGACAACATCTCTTCTAAAAAAGTGCGACGTGCCGTCTGGATGAATGAATCGAGTATAATGGTAAGTTTTTCCCTTGGACTTTGTTACATAATTTATCTTTCTCGCCTGCCCACCGCACACTTGGCACTCGCTTTGAATGGATTTTCGGCCCATCTAACCGTCAATTATTTCTTCAGATATTCAACTTTCTATTCCAAATCAGACAACTGACTTATCGAGAGTCCACTTGAGCTGCAGAACCGAAAATGCCTCTACATCTCTTAATGAAATGCTGTGAATATACTTCCATTTTGGGGATTCACTCTCCGCCAAGCGGTTCGTAAGGTCTTGGGTTTCATTTCTGGAGGAAGAGGTTAAGGACGCAATCAAATTGATTGGGTTGCTACCAGAAATGGTAAAATTGAGCCTCTCTGTTTTTGTAGCAGACCAAATTGCGAAGTTCTGTTTTGGTTCTGGGAGACTAAATTCAATTCTTATTTTCCTTTTGTCGCCCGGGAAGAGTGGATTTGGAAGTTTTATAAGTACACGTTTCTCAAGGAGGGCATCCTCGAGAAGGGTTACTTTTAGGACCTTCGAATCAGATGTCTCAACTGCCCTATATTTTAATTCTTCGAAGGTTACTCCAACATCAGAAGTAATTCTAAATGGCATGAAAGAAATTGACCATGGATGATCGTTCCTAATTTCATATAAAATCAAGTGCTTTCTAAACATTGCATCGTTCAGTTCATCACTTAGGAAAAATTCGACCGAGTCTATTACAAAACTGAGTCTTTCTTTATTCATTGTATTGATGTAAAAGAGACTCCTTCCCCTCTTTTGCTTCTCTACTATTCCTGCTTCTTCCAATTTGTCTAGCGCATACTGTATTGAAGTGAATCCTATGTTTGAATATTTTTGGGTCAGATATTTTTTGACGTTACTTATTTGGAAGTCTCCGGAATTGAAGGTCTGCGAGTTTAGTAGACCGATTAACGCATCTTCAAGTTCTCCCTTTTTTATCATCCTAGAACCGGCTAAGTTTTGATTTATATAGTGTGCTTTTCCATCGTGATGGTATACTAAATATTCATAACGATTTCCTTTTCGATTGGTGGCCCAGGAATGAGTTACCCTCGCTTTGAGACCGCATATGGGACAAACTTCATCTTCAAAAGAACGCGCCATCAACCGATATTAACATATAGTATAAAAATTAGAAAAAATGGAGGATAGTTAGAAAGAATGATTAGTCTATCCGCCGCCTACGCTTACACCGCTAAAAGCATGGGCAATTGCAAAGTAAGCAACGCTTCCAAAGGCAATCACCAAAGATATCAGTTCAAACATTTTTATTCCCCCTATATGTCAATTCTCATTACCTATTTCGACACTTCTACAGAGTTCGAAAGTTTTCGAACTCTCTAATAATGTTGAATTACCCCCCACGAATATTGATAAGAAATGGAGTTTGACCCCTCAGGCACGATAGCTGGACTACGAGGGACCGCGCAGCAAGAGTACGAGGTATCAAAGAATGGTAATATAGCTGCATTAGCGGTAGGAGAGGATCTAGGGCTTGGGAAAGGCATCTGTCGCGGGAACTTATCCCCCTCCCACGATGGAATGCCTACCCATAGCTTGTGGCCCAGTAGCAACAGTCTCAAGAAACCAAGTTGGACCATGGTCTTAGGCTTAAGGGTAGCTTGGGAAATGTTGCACCCTACCGGTTTAGCGGATAAAACGAGAATAAAATCAAAACCGTATATCGAAAAGCGCATGAAGGGTGTAGAAAGAAGCAATTTGATATACCAAAATTTCAAAACTGGAGAAGTTAGATCAAGGCACCTGAAGTTGTGGAATACAAAGGAGGAAAGAGAACTTGGCAATTGACGAAGTAGTGTATGCAAATCGTAGATTGTTGAGAGTATTTGGAGACAACAATGAAAGATATGAAGATGACACTAAACTCATGGTTTCGCTACACAGCATCGAGTTCGGTCAGAGAATAGAAGGCTATCTGGAAGTTGCAAATAACGTGTTCTTTTCAAACCTCATTTATTTACTGTACATAAAGAAAATAGCTGCTGGAGAGGACTTCGAGACCGCTAAAGAAAAGAACAAGTCTGTCTTGATCAAAGAGCTAGAAAGGAAGAAATCCTTGGTTCTGAAAAGGTCCTCAGTCCGTTCTACAGAGGCTCTTGACTGCGAGAAAACTGACAGAAAACTGGTACTGTTAAATAAGGCGATTTTCATCCTGAAGCGAGATGAGAAAGAAACTGTATTTGGCGGCTTTGATTTTTCCAGTACAGCTTAGATTTAACTCAATATAACTGTATTTTCTGTCCTTATGCAATGTATTCAATCGGCTTTTCTCTAACTAAATGCAGTCCAAGGTGGATCAATCATTTATTTGGATTCAAATCTGTGAGTTAAGCTGACTTTCAGTAGCTTAAATCGTGGTCAATATCGGTTAGCCTTGACCAATCTTCAGTGCAGCTGTCTTGATCTCCATTATTACTTCTTTGACGAGCTTCCTTGATTTCTCAAGTTGTACGGATTTGGCTGATACCTCGACCTCAAGGCAAGATTCCCCTTTTTCGCACAACAATGGATGTGATTTGATGTATACTCTCCCATCGTACTTGTTCATAATAGCTGTGACGTAAGGGGCTAGAGTTGCCTCAAATACCCCCTTTAATAAAATGGACTCCTCAAAATGAAAACTGTCTTCCAATTTGATTTCTTCCACTATGAGTTTTAGCATCGACCGCATTTCCGCTGGCACACCTGGCAGAATGTATATTTTAGTATTTCCAACAACATGGAAGATGCCCGGTGCAGAACCTACCTCATTTTTAACTATCCTCGAGCCTTTGGGTATCAAAGCCATTTTTTCCCTTTCTTTGGACATTTCATGGCCCCTACTCTCAGCTCTGCTCTTTATGATATTGTATACTCCTTCATCCAAGACCAAAGGAATTTTGAACTCTTCAGCAAACGATGAAACTGTCATATCGTCAAATGTGGGCCCGAGTCCACCCGAAGAAACAATGACACCGCACTTCCCTATCAGGGATCTGAACCCTTCTCCAATTTCTTCTTTCACGTCCGGGACCGTCAAAACTCTGTAGACCTCATAACCCGAAAAGTAGAGCAATCGGCCTATTTCAGCCGCATTCGTGTTTACAGTTTTTCCTTTCAGAATCTCGTTTCCAATAGTAAGGATACACGCCCTCATTATATCGATATAGTTAGCAGAAAGATATTGATTTCTGTATTTCGAAACTGCACGGAAGCACGAATATTGCTAATTTTGCTTATTGGGTTCCCTTCCAGTCCACAGCTCGTTTTCCAATACGTCCATTTTGGCATGCCTAAATACTTTTGAAGTAAAAGTTTTATAACTAAAATAATTCTCGGAGAGATGGAATACAAATGGACAGTTTTGGTTAACACAACCCTAGGTGGCTTGATGGGAGCCATAAACATGACTATCGTTCTTATTTCCCTGCCCACAATTTTCAGGGGTCTGAATATAGATCCTACCGCACCCGGGGAGTTTATAATGCTGCTCTGGGTGATGATGGGGTATAGCATCGTTCTTGCGACCTTGCTCGTGACATTCGGGAGGCTTTCTGACCTATACGGTAGAACAAGGTTGTACACTCTAGGCTTTGTGATCTTTACCTTTGGATCTATCCTGCTATCAATAATCCCGGATGGATCTGGCAACAACGGTGCAAAGATGTTGATCGGTTTCAGAATGGTGCAGGGTGTTGGCGGCGGATTACTCATGGTCAACAGTACTGCGCTCATCACCGATTCGTTTGGTCCGAACGAAAGGGGCCGCGCTCTGGGAATAAACCAAATATCATTCATTGCTGGTTCACTGATTGGTCTTATAGCTGGAGGGCTGCTAGCTTCAAGCAACTGGCATTTGGTTTTCATTGTCAACATTCCATTTGCAGTAGCAGGTTCGTTATGGTCAGTGTTCAAACTCAAAGCGATCTCGAAGAAAGTGAAAGTTCCAATGGACATCACAGGTAACATTGCCCTTGGCGGTGGACTAGTACTTATTAGCCTTGGCTTCACATATGCACTTGTTCCCTATGGAAATTCATCAATGGGCTGGGGAAGCCCCTGGGTACTCGCATCGTTTGTTGTGGGAGTCATTCTGCTTGTTGCCTTCGTTTTTCTAGAATTAAAAGTCAAGCAGCCGCTATTCGATCTGCGTTTATTCAAGATTCGCGCATTCAATTACGGAAATTTTGCAAATTTCGTTTCATCTCTAGGAAGGGGAGCTATCATGTTTCTTGTGATTATTTGGCTCCAAGGAATTTATCTTCCACTTCACGGTTTTACATACTCATCCACTCCATTCTGGGCTGGAATCTACATGCTCCCGATGATGGTTGGTTTCATAGTCCTTGGACCTGTCGGGGGAATTCTCACGGACAAATATGGAGCTCGAGTCTTTGCCACCACAGGTATGATTATTACAGCCATTTCGTTGTATCTCTTGACCCTTCTCCCGTACAACTTCAGTTTGTGGCAGTTTGAGGGAATTCTTTTGATGAATGGGATTGGAAGTGGGCTATTCGCTGCCCCGAATACTACAGCAGTCATGAACTCTCTGCCGGAAGAAAGCAGGGGGGCCGGAAGCGGTATGAGAACCACATTCAACAATATAGG
>JAKBNO010000066.1 GCA_021831005.1 Thermoplasmata archaeon | reverse complement strand
GGATATAGATAATGTCGATTCCACTGTACATGGCTTCTTTTGCAGCATCGAGGACGTATGGGGCTGCAACGGATATGAACGTAGCATTGGGGCCCTCTTTCATGGCTTCTCTGACGGTGTTGAACACCTTAATTCCATTAACTTCACTTCCCCCCTTTCCCGGGGATGTTCCAGCAACGACTTTGGACCCAAATTTCTGCATCTGTATCGCGTTGAATGAACCCTGATGACCCGTTATTCCCTGCACCAGAATTCGTGTGTCTTCGTTAACAAGTATACTCATCTCTACTTCACCACCTTAACCGTTTCATTTATTGCATCCATCATGTCGGAGTATGATTCGATTCCATTTTCCTTCAGAATCTGTCTTCCGAGGTCTTCATTCACTCCCGAGAGCCTGACCACAATGGGAACGCCGATTCCAACTCTCTTCTTTGCCTCTGCTATACCGTTTGCAACGGTGTCGCAGTGAGTGACTCCCCCAAAAATATTGATCAGAATTCCCCTAATCTTCGCTTCCTTCAGTATCTGGAACGCGCCAACGACCTTCTCAACGTCATCGCTTCCTCCCAGGTCGAGGAAATTCTTGGGTTTGAGTCCCTTGAGGGTAAGTCCGTCCAGAGTTGCCATAGTCAAACCTGCTCCGTTTGCAATTACTCCTATGTCTCCCCCCAGTTCAACGAGAGCATAACCCCTCTTAAAAGCAAGCTCTTCCAGTTCGGTCCTTTCTGCAGGATTCTCAGACAGTTCCTTGTGTCTGAAGAGCGAGTCTGAGTCCACTACAATCTTCGCGTCTCCTGCGAGTATCTTTCCATCTTTTAGTACGACGAGTGGATTGATTTCAACGAGTTCGCAGTCGTATCCCTCATAGAGAGCATAAATCTTACCAAGCACATCCTGGAACTGTTTGGATTCCTCTGGTGAAAGTCCCAACTTGAAAGAGACTTCCCTCCCTATAAAAGAAGAATACCCGAGAGTTGGATCTATCCAGTACTTCACGATCTTCGAATCCTCGACATCTTCAATTTCCATTCCTCCAGAAGTTGATGCTATAATAATCGGTCTCTTGGTGCTCCTGTCAAGCGTGACTGAGAGATAGTATTCCTTTGCAATTTCCAGTTTCTCCTCAAGGAGAAGACTCCTTACCTTCAGACCCTTGATGCTCATCGCAAGGATCTCCTTGCCTTTCGCTCGTAGATCCCCAATGTCGTTTGCGAATTTTATGCCTCCAGCCTTTCCTCGACCACCCGTGAGCACCTGTGCCTTCACGACAACTGGAAACTTGTCCCACTGGAGATCTGCCTCGGTGGCTACGTGTTTTCCAGCTGGTATTGAAATCCCAAATTTCTTAAAGAGTTCCTTTGCCTGATATTCATAGAGGTTCATCTGATATCCACAGGAAATGGACGAATATTATTTATGAATTGTCATTTTGGTGTTCTTTGTATAAGCTTTTCGTTTATCTCCAATCTCTCCAGTCCGTTTTTAATAGCTCTAGCTGCCTCGGGTACATCTGCCGATTTGAGGAATGCGTCCATACTTTCCCTGTTCCCTATACCGGCTCGAGAAATGAGCTCCTCGACGTACCTGGATACGGTACTGCTTCCAACAAAAATCTCCCTTACTCCGTTCAGATGGGCGGAGGTCCAGCTCCAGAGGTCCTTCCTGTAGTTCTTATTCGAAATGGCTTCGAACATCGAATAGATGAAGTTTCCCCTGTATTCAGGTTTCGAAATAACGAAATCGAAGAACTGGGTGACTTCTTCGTTCTTTGGAAGATGTGTCATCGCGTGCATTACCCGGATCACTTCCATGTCATTCTCCGGAGTCTTGAGCATGTTCCAGAGTGCTTCCTTGTTGTACTCTTCAATCGATGCGGACAGCAGAACAGCCGTCCTCTCTTCTGCGGTAAGACTGTTGTATTCTCCCAGCTTCATCTTCTCTGTAGATCTGAATTCTTTGTCATTGAGTGCAAGCCCAGTCAAGATACTCTCCAAGACCACCTTAGAGTTCTCGTCCGGTGAGTCCTTGAATGTGCTCAACTTGCTTCTGAAGTAGCCAACCGCGATATTATTCAGTCCGTCAGAATCAAGTATCTCTGTGAGTGAAGAGAATATCTCCACCAGTCTCATGACTATGCTGTACTCGTTCCTCTCCTTGATCTTGTCCACCATTCCTAAGAACTGCTGCATATCGATTCTTCCGGAGAGGAGGAATGCATAATAGTCGTCTATGAGTTTCATGACAAATTCCGAGGACGATTCTTGGGTGAGCATTCTATCCAGTAAGCTTCCTTCCAAAAGCAATCTATAGTAGCCCTCCCCGCTGGAATTGATAAGTAGTTTTTCTGCACTCTTGATCTTCGTCTGTTTCTTCTTTAGGAGTATTTTTCTCTTCTTTCCATCTCTCTCCAGGAAGATCGGCACCTGCCAGACGTATGCGTCATCATTGGGCAGGTATGAGAACTTCTGCTGGCTAATTCTCAATTCCCCATTCTCTTCCTTAACATTTACCAGAGGAAATCCAGCTTTCTCCAGCCATGACTTCATGAGGCTACTGACATCAACCCTGCTGGCATTCGTGAGGGATGACCATAGATCCTCTCCCGACGCATTGGAATATTCATGCCCTTTGAGATACTGGTAGATACCCTCCCTGTACTTCCCTTCCCCTATGAACTGTTCTGTCATCCTCAGGATCGATGCACCCTTTCCATAACTGATGTCATCAAAGATTTCTGAAATTTCATACGGATCCTTGACTTCTACCCTGATTGGATGCGTTGTGAGCAGACCGTCTTTTCTCATGGATGAAAGTGTCTCCTCTCTCTGGAAATCCTCCCAGAGGTTCCAGTCCTTATGTATTTTAGCAAGTATCTTGTAGCCAACGAACGTTGCAAAAGATTCGTTGAGCCATAGGTCGTCCCACCACTTCATCGTCACAAGGTCCCCAAACCACTGATGGGCAAATTCGTGTGAGACCACATAAGCCACTTGTTTCTTGAACCTGAAACTGGTAGAGTTGTTTACAAGGAGTGCGATTTCCCTGAACGTAATGGCCCCCCAGTTCTCCATCGCTCCGGCACCGAACTGTGGAAGCGCAACGAGATGCATCTTAGGTAGCGGGAAAGGAATCTTGTAGTATGCCTCATATTTGGTGTAGAGCTTGCTGAGGAGATTCAGCGAAAATTTTCCCTCTTTTGCCTTTCCGGGAGAAGTTGCAAGATAAAGGAATCTGTCCTTGTTCTTCCTAGATATTGTCTGGAATTTTCCTATTCCTAGGTAGAATAGGTAGGTCGACATCAACGGCGTTTCGTCGAAAACAAAGTGAGCACGTCCGTTTCCAACTTCCTTGCTTAGATAGCGAGTGTTGAAAATAACCTCAACCTCTTCATCAACGGTTACCTCAACCTTGAACTTGGCTTTGGCTGCAGGTTCATCAAAGCACGGAAAGACAGACCTTGCCCCAGTTGGCTCCATCTGGGTTGTGATAATGTGCCCTCCATCGTACTTCGCATCGTGAATTCCCATCAGCGAAGTTTCTGATACCGCTCCAGAAAATGTAATCTTGAGCTCGCTCCCCTCTGCGGGTCCTACAACGAGCTTCCTATTACTAACGCTAAATGGGGCGTCAACTCCATTCATCTTTACCGTACCTACAGTTAAGTTTTCAATGTCCAATTCGACTTGGCCGGAGAATTTTCCGTTAACAGTTTCGACACACTCATATTTCAGTTCCTTGAATTTAAAATTAAAATTTAGTTCATACCTTTCTAGACTGTACATCAGGCTCTCATCATTACAAATATTATAATTGTTTTCCAAAAAAATGATTTGAAAAAGACAACTACTTCTTGGTTCAAAAAAATAAAAAAAAGTAAAGATGACTTCACCCTACTTTTTTGTCGTTCTGCTTCGTACCATTACTGCCGTTGCACCTACTGCTACGAGGATCACTATGCCCAAAACAACGACATCAATCGAACTCGGGCCCGCTGAAGTTGGTGCTGCAGCACTTGAAACCACCAGCTCGTTTGCTGAACTTGGCTTTGCGTTTCCATTTGTGGTTATGGCTGCGCTAGGGTCCGTCTTCAGTTTTATGGTGTAGTTTGATCCGTTATAGGACATAGAAGCGTTAAGAGTGTAGTTGCTTGTTGCATTGTAGAAGAATGTTGTGCTGTTGGTGGAGCTATCATACACCCTTGCCCACTGGTTGAGAGGCACGGAGAATACGTGGAAGTTTATCGTATTGAATCCAATGACGTTAGAACCGAACCCACCGTCCTGGAAGACCGATCCGAATTGCAAGTAGTTGTTGGAGTGATCACCTTCGCCAAAGCTGCCAAAGTCGCCTAGCTGATTGACATCCATGTTCATATTGACTGCCGTCTGCGTCATTGTCATGTTATGAGATGGATAGTGAACCCTGAGATTGCCATGGAAGTCGCTCGAGAGGACTCCCTGGACACCAAAGGCTCTCCACGACATGTCAATTATAGTTGAGTTGTTCCCGACCTTCTTGGTGATGTTGGATATCTTGAGATTTATTGTCAGGTTCCTGTATACCGTGAGGTTGGTCGAATTTGCAAATACATGGAGCTGGTAATTCAGTGTAGCATTTACGACGTGTACTAAGGGTAGGATTGTGGTGTTTGCGGTTGAGTTAGACGTACCGTTAGTGGTGGAATTGGTGGTCGAATTAGAGTTGTCCGTTGAATTAGAGGAGTCGTTAACCTCGTTAGAATCCATTGCGGGATGATTATCGTGGTTCGATCCCTGTCCGTTGTTGTTAATGTCTTCACCCAGCGACTGCATGCCGCTAGAGTTGAGATAAGACGTTGCGTTCAACCATATCACCGTACCATTAAGCTGCTGCGACGCCGAGCTGTTGTTGGGGTAGGTATAGTACATTACGTAGTTGCTTGTAGCATTTACGTATCCCTCGTTGGTCTTGGTATTGATGGTGGCGTGGATTGTCGTGGCAGAGCTCAAAGGAACTGCCATGAGAATGGCAATCACCACCAAGGCGGCTATTAGTACTCTTCTCATAAGACACAGACCGGTGCTAATATTAACTATTTATTGGTACAAGATTCGAAAAGTAGTACAAATTTCTACTTCTACGGGTACCTCTCAACCGACTTGATTTCAAGCTGGGATTCTTGGAATTCCTGCTCCTTGATCTTCCCGATCGACCTGAAGAATGAATCCAAACTGCTCTTCTCGAAGATCATTGTAACTTTGGACTTCTCGCCAGACACTTCGATAGAATAGTTAAAAGGAAGATCAACGTCTGAGAACTTGTAAGGATCGATGAGTATTCCTTGTTCTGGCACAACGGCACGGAAGACCTTCAAACCAGACTCGCTCTTGTAGATGAGTTCAAACTCCTTGGCCTGAGCTTTGAGTGTGCTTTCCCATTCTGGGAAATCACTTTCGATTTCATAGAACACGTCGAGGAAGCCAGCTCGATCGACGCTTCTGACAGAGACTCTCACCTTGAAATTTCTGTTTGCCCTAGCGTACTTCTGAGTGAAAGAGTTAGTGGGAAGCACATAGAAAACGAGCTTCTTCATCTCCCACCCCTTCTCGTTTTCAAGCAACCATTCTTTGTCGCTCCTCACCGGTCCCAGATAATCTATGCTGAAGAAATCCCTCTTTTCAGAATCCTTGAATACAATTCTCTGGAGTTCAGCTGAAGATGTGAAGAACTTGATCCTGAGTATTATATCACCGTCAGAAACGAAGATCGGAACGTCAATTAGAGCATTCTTTACGGATAGGAGCGAATCAATCATTTCACACACGTAGCACTCTTCTCCGATCTCAATAGAAATTCCCGCTTTCCTGTCCACGAAGTCGTACCCTTTAA
>JAKBNO010000040.1 GCA_021831005.1 Thermoplasmata archaeon | reverse complement strand
AAATGCCCGAAACCCCAGACCAGGGAACATCTCACGGCATTGAACTTCCTTGGAATAAAGAACATAGTTATTGTCCAGAACAAGATTGATCTCGTTACAGAGGAAAAGGCGGTTGAGAGTTACAAAGAAATCAAGGAGTTCGTCAAGGACACGGTGGCGGAGGACGCACCGATTATCCCTATGAGCGCCCTTGATAACGCTAACCTGGACTCACTGCTGAATGCCATAGAGAAAACAATCCCAACTCGAAAATTCGAAACAGATGGGAACGCAATGATGTACATTGCTAGGAGCTTCGATGTCAACAAGCCGGGAACAAAACCCAAGGACCTGCACGGTGGAGTCATAGGCGGCTCGATAACTTCCGGGAAGTTCAAACCAAACGACGAGGTTGAGATTTCGCCTGGAATAGCAGTCACAAAGGGAGGAAAGAAAAGCTGGACCCCCATTCACACGCAGATCTCTTCGATCATATCTGGTAGCATCACTCTCAATGAGAAGGGACCCGGTGGACTCGTGGGCATGGGTACGAAGCTGGATCCATTCCTGACCAAAGGTGATAGCCTTGTGGGGATGGTGGTAGGACTCAAAGGATCCCTGCCAAAACCTGTCTTCAAGATTTCCCTTAAGACGAACATTCTGAACAAGGTAGTAGGGAGTTCTGAAGAACTCAATGTTGAAAGAATAATCAAGGGCGAGACTCTTCTCTTGAATGTTGCGACTGCTGTTACCGTCGCACTAGTCACGCATTCAAAAGGAGATGTCATGGAAGGAGATTTGAGGTATCCAGTCATAGCACTACCGGGACAGAACGTAGCTATCAGCAGGAAGATCCAGAACAGATGGAGACTGATAGGCAGCGGAACCGTAAATTGATATTTCTAACTTGGGTCTAATCACAATTTCTTTTTACACCTCTTTCTGAGAAAGCATTCTTCACACCTAGGGATTTTCCTGCACATCTTCTTGCTGTGTTCGTCTATCAGGGCGTGAAACTCCATCAACTGTTCTTGATTGAATGTGGTGCTGAGTGACCGCCTAAGATTGTCGTAATTTCGCATCGAGTACATGGTTCCAAAGAACCTGTTGAAAAGCCTGAGCGTATAAGCGTCTATCGGAATGGTTCTCTGATGGAAAGCATACAATGCAATGCTATCCGCAGTTTCTCGCCCGATTCCGTTCAAATCAAGGAGTTCCTCCCTGGTATCATTTGGGAGAGAAAGGCTCTCAATCTTGGATTGGCAATACCTCAGTACTTCCTTCAGGCATCTCTCCTTCCTAATATAGAAACCCGCAGGGCGAATTGACTCTTTGAGTTGCGGATTACCGAGAATCTCAGATACAGTTTTGTCCCTCAGGTTTCTCATAGCTTTTTCTACGTTTTTCCAGCTCGTGTTCTGAGTCAAAATGGCTCCTTCAATGACCTCTATTGGATCGTTCGCTGGCCACCAGTAGAAAGGACCATACTCGGCGACCAGATCCGAAATAGTCCGACAATTGAGTTAACTGAAATGTGCCTCGTATTCCAGCAAATAGTACCTTCGATATATCGGTTGCCTGAAACAACAACGCGAAAGTCGCTTCTCCTCGTTTAATTCTTAGGTACCGTCATTTTTCCCTCTCGCAGCTGTTGCTTTCCCTTTCTTATGCTATCGATTAGTTTCGGAACGATATCGTAAGCGTCACCGATAAGTGCAACGTCCGAATACTTGATGATTGGAGCAGCTGCGTCCTTGTTGATTGATATTATGTAGTCCGATGCCTTCATGCCCGCTACGTGCTGAATTGCACCTGAGACTCCAACTGCTACATAGAGCTTGGGATGAACGGTCTTTCCTGTCTGTCCGACCTGCCTGTCTCTTGTGATCCATCCCGCATCCACGGTCGGCCTCGAAGCAGCAACTATTCCCCCTAGCTCATTTGCTAGTTCCTCGAGCATCTTGAATCCCTCTTTCTTGCCGAGTCCCATACCTCCACAAACTACGACCTCAGCGGTCGTAATGTCAACTTCCTCTCTTGATACTGTGTGGAGGAGTTTCGTCACCACTTCCTCTTCCTTCAATCTGCTCTCTATTCTCTCTATCTCCCCCTTCCTTCCAACCATCCTGTCAACCGGTTTGAAGATGCCAGGTCTCGCACTTGCCATCTGTGGTCTGTGCCTGCTGCATAGTATGTTCGCTAGTATGGCACCCCCAAATGCTGGCCTCCTTGCCTCCAGCAACTTCTTGGATGGATCTATGTCTATCTCCGTGCAGTCAGCGGTAATGCCCGTGTTGACCCTGACTGCAATCCTTGAAGCAAGGTCTCTCCCGTTGTGCGTTGCTCCTATGACAAAATAATTTGGCTTCTTGTCCAATATCAGAGAGGCTAACATGTCCACATAAGGCCTTGTCCTGTAATGTCTGTAAACGGGGTTCTTTGCATATATGACCTTGTCCACCCCGTATTCTATCGCTTGCAGAGCCATCTTCTCCCCTTCTTCGTCTGCAATCAGTACCCCCACGAGTTTTTCGTTGTACTTATCCGCCAGCCTTCGACCGATGCCTGCCATCTCGAGGGAAACTCTCGAAAGTTCCCCATCGTTCTGTTCCAGCCATATCCACAGGTCTTTGTAAATCTCGACATTTGCGGGCGGTGTGGCACACTTATGACCTATCATTTCACGACCCCCTTTTCAATCAGCACCGAAACGACCTTGTCCAACTCCTCTATCGTGGGTTTCGAAGGATTCTTGATCGGGTCGGGGACTGTCTTCATGTCCTTCACAATAGTTGGAGACCCCTTCAACCCTATGCACGCGGGATCGAGTTGGAGTTCCTTGTTGGTAACGAGCCTGATGCCCTTTTTGTAGGCATCAATCTTCCTCTTCAGCGTGGGGTTTCTCGGCTCGTTTGCATTGAGTGTAATCGTTAGGACCGCTGGAGTACCTATTTTTATTGTTTCCTCAGCACCTTCGATATCCCTTACAACTATCAAGAATCCATTCTCATATTCCACTTTGTGGACATATGTAGCCTGTTCATAACCAAGGAACTCAGCTATTCCGGGTCCTACGTGACCTGTGGATGAGTCCGTTGTCTCTTCCCCACAGAATATTACATCAAACCCTCCAAGAAAATCTGCTACCGAGGCAAGCGTGAATCCGGTCGGCCAGGTATCTGCACCAGCAAACACCCTGTCTGTGACAAGAACCCCATTGTCAGCTCCCATTCCCATCAGTTGAAGCAGAGCGGTATCTGCCATGGGAGGGCCCATCGTGATAACTGTGATCTCCCCTCCATACTTGTCCTTGAGCTGTATCGCTGCCTCCGTCGCATTGACGTCCGGAGGATTGACCACGTTCCTCGCCATGCTCCTGTTTAACGTTTTTGTGACTGGATCGATGCTTATATCCTGGCTGTCAGGAACTTGTTTTATCATAACTGCTATTTTTAACATTTTACATCACCCATACTTGTAAATGACACCCTTTCCCGCCTTGGGGAAGTTCCATTTCACCGAGCCCTGATCGCAAGCGATGGAACACGTTCCGCATTCCACACAGTCTTCATACTGGAAATTGAGTTTCCCGTCCTGCAGAGTGTAGCACTGGGCAGGACACGCCATAACACAGAAGTGGTGAGGACACTTCTCGCATATCCTGTCGTCCACCGTTATGTGGGCATATGACTTGTCAATGTCATACTTTGTTTTTCCAAGTCTTTCCTTTATGTCCAAGATCACATCCTCCTGTACATATAATAGAAATCAGTGGCCGTTTTCAGCTTACCAACATTCAAGTCTGCGGCACACGATCCGAGTATCTCCCTGACTTTTTTCTTCGGCTGTCCCCTCTCCCATAACATCTCGAGGAGTATGCTTTCAAGCATCTTTGGATAGGTGGTATACATGCTCTTGTTATTGGTTACCTTCCTGATGTCCTTGAATGTTCTCAGGTCCTTGAGAACATAACTGTTGTCCAGTTTCCGTTTGTAAGCTGACAGAGAACTTGAGGAAAAATCATTTCTAGACTTCGCCTCAACTGCCGCTTCTCCCGCGAGGATTCCAGAAAGGAATGCATAGTTCATACCCTGCAGTACGAGTCCATTGCTGAACCCGAATCCAGCGGAATCACCAACTATCATATATCCGTCGCCGAAGAGCTGTGGAACCATCTCCAGACCCCCTTCGGGAATCATGTGCGCCCCGTATTCTGCGACAGTTCCTCCGTCGATGAGGGGTGCAATTGATGGGTGCTCCTTGAATTGTTCTATGATGTCATAGGTGTGTATGACCCCGTTCTCTCTCAGTCGTTCCATCGGTGCCACGATGCCGAGGGAAATGCTGTCTTTATTCGTATAGAAGAATGCTCCTGCGTTCAGTTCTCCCAGATTCCCCATGATATATTCGGAGGCCAATCCTGATGTTGAGCTCAGGTTGAACCTGTCCTCTATCTTTTGAGGGCTGAGTTTTATTATCTCTTTTACACCCACTGAAACTTCCCAGTCCTGAAGCGGTGGTCTGAGCCCAGCCTCGATCGCGAGTCTCGGATTGATTCCTTCAGCGAGAATAACAACATTGGAAGTAACCACATCTCCCGATTCTTCCACCCCAATTACCTTTCCATCCTTCTTCACAAGCGATTCTACCGTTATACCGGGAATCACCGTTGCGCCCGCTTCTTTTGCCTTCTTTGCAAGCCATGGGTCAAATTTTGAGCGCAATACTGTGTGTCCAACCTTGTTTTCTTCGAAAATCTTGGTCTTGAAATCTATTATTATGGATGATTTTTCAGTTAGAAATCCTATCTTTTTGTCTTGAATAAATCGTTCAAGTGGAGCTTCGCTTTGCCATTTAGGTAGAATTTTAGCTAGGTCATTCCCCCAGAGAACTCCTCCTGAGAGATTCTTTGTTCCGGGAGGATCCGAACGGTCAATCAGCAGTACGCTCAGCCCTTTGCTAGCCATCGTGATAGCTGCAGCAGAACCAGCATTCCCTGCCCCGACAACTATGGCATCATAGTCTGACATCATTCCGAGAGCCGTTTAAATCTATTTACAGTTTCGACTCTTTTATCTAAGTAAAGTTTGGAGAGTGCTAACCCTAAGATAAAATTTTGAAATTTGAACAAAGAATTTTAAGGATGTAATCATAATGAGTGAAAATGCCACCGTAGCACAGCCTGGTACGTGCGCGTGCTTGGTAAGCACGAGGTCACGGGTTCAAATCCCGTCGGTGGCTTTTCGAGTTTGGTTTAGAACCCAAACAGTATTTCCACGAAATTTTGCACACCTTCTGTAACAAAAGTGATCAACGAAAGATAGGTGGCTGGGAAATGCGTGGCCTTCTACTTGATCTCATATATTAAAGGAGTCCCGACAAGAAATAGGCGCAAGGGTTGAGGGACCCCTTCTTGTCAAAGTCTCTAACTTCTAGACGGAAATTAGTTTCTTCTTTTTCTCTTTAGCATGGACTTTAAAATGCCAAGAAAATGGCTGTAGCATCCGATTTCCAAACCGTTATGTAGACGAAAATGCATTCCTATTTGAGTGGTAGTATGACCTATCAAATGTTTGTTAATGGTGAGTGGAAAGATTCTTCCAGTGGGGAGAATATTCCTGTCCTAAATCCTGCCACAGGACTCAGTATTGCAGAAGTGCCAAGCGCAACCGATGACGACGTCGCCTTTGCAGCAGAATCAGCCAGGATATCTTTCGATGCGGGAACTTGGAGCAAGATCAGTCCCGGAGAGAGGTCAACGGTTCTTCTCAAGGTAGCTTCCATGATAGAAGAGAGGACTGAGGAGCTTGCGAAGCTAGAAACCAGGATCTCAGGAAAATCGATAAAGCAGACCATAGGGTACGACCTTCCCTACACAGTGGACAACCTACGCTTCCTTGCAGGGGCAGCGAGAATACTAGAAGGTAAAGCGATGGGTGAATATGTGGGGGAAGGGACCAGCGCAATCCGGAGGGAAGCGATAGGAGTGGTCGGAGTCATAACTCCGTGGAACTATCCGTTGATGATGGTGATTTGGAGAGCGTTCCCGGCGCTTGCAATGGGGAACAGCGTCATTGTTAAGCCT
>JAKBNO010000069.1 GCA_021831005.1 Thermoplasmata archaeon | reverse complement strand
CTAGAACTCTTGAATCCCTATTGATAAAATTCACAGTTGACAATTCCATTCCCAGAGTCCCAGACCCCGAGACTATGAAAGGTAAACTGTCGCTAGGTGAGGCACCGAATATCGTGGAGAGGTTCAGCAGCGAATCCCTGAAAATTGAGACAAATTCCTTAGAAGAGTGAGACATAGTCGGCAAAGACATTGCATTCAGAACCTTGCTTTCGTATTCAATCGGCCCTGGAATCATCAGTATCTTTCTCATGACCGAGGTATCGGTCACTTGTTTTATTACATTTCCTTTTGATTTTCCTAATTTGTTGTCTGAAGATCTTAGCAATATCTTCTATGGCTTAGACCTCATTGTGTCTGAAGCAGGTAACTACATGATCATTCACCATTCCAGTTGCTTGCATGTGAGCATAACATATCGTCGAACCTACAAACTTGAAGCCCCTGTTTATCAAATCCTTGCTCAATTTGTCCGAAATTTCTGTTTTGGCAGGAATCGACTTCAGGGAGGCCCACTCGTTCCTTATTGGTCTGTCATCAACGAACTTCCAGATGTATTTGTCAAAAGAATCAAATTCCTTTCTTACTGCGATGAACGCCTTAGCGTTTGCTACTGTCGCTTCTATCTTCAACCTGTTTCTGATTATCGATTGGTCTTGAACCAGCTTATCGATCTTGCTTTTGTCGTACTTGGCTATCTTTTTAAAATCAAAGTTGTCAAAGGCCTTCCTGTATGCGCTCCTTCTCTTGAGAATCGTTAGCCAGCTCAGTCCAGCCTGGGCTCCTTCCAATACTAAGAACTCGAACAAGGTTCTGTCATCGTGTACCGGGACCCCCCACTCTCTGTCGTGATATAGCATCATTGCTGGATCGTTTGAAGACCACCCACACCTTGTTCTATCGTTTGCTGTCGAATCCATTCAAGCCATCTCTTCAAATTGCTGTGAAATCCAGTGTAAGATGACAATTAGATAATCAATCTTTTTGCTCTAACTTGGTCTATTATGGATTGCTTTTCTTCGATTGCGTAGTTTCGAGTTTCTCGCTTAGGAAATTCACTAGCTCACGGGAAACTGGTCAAGGGTACGTCTAACCAGTGATCACTCCCGTTTCTCCGTCTATTGATACAGCGTGACCTTCTTTAAGATTCGTTATTAGGCTGGTATTGGTGAGTACTGTAGTCCCGGAGTTGATGAGTATCTCCCGGATTTCTATTGAAATGCCGTTGGTAAAAATGACCGCCTTGAACTTTCTTTTTGGTACTCTGAAATCTGAACCATCAGAATTTACGATGAGAATCTCCCCCTTTCCTCCAATTTCGTTGGTGATACGGCCTTCCACGTTTTTCCCAGATGGGTAACCCCTCCCCAAGAATTTCCCCATTGTAACGATTCTAACATCATTTGTTCCACCGAACAAGAAGTAAGGGGCTCCAGATACAACGACGAGTCTTGCTTTCCTTGAAAAGAAATTAGTCGAATTGAAGTACTCGATAGCGGAAAGAAGATTGTTGGATTTTGAAAATTTTGTCGGTACAATTATCGGAGTCACACCTCTCAGAAGATTCAGTTTGTTGGCCAAGTTTCCGTTAGTCACAGCAGCGTATATTGGAACCTGTGGCCTCATTTGAGAGATCATCTTGGCGGTATTTCCGGACTTAGTGAATACCAAGATTCCGTCGGCGTCAATCTCCGTTGCGACCACCTTTGATGCCATGGAGATAGAGAATGCGACCTTATTCCCGTAAAATGACCTAGGCTCCAGGAACTTCAATGCTCGGGGGTCGACATACTCTGAAATTTCTGTGAGATATTTCACCGCCTCGATGGGATTCTTTCCAATCGCGGTTTCCTCTGAAAGCATTAGGGCGTCCACATTGTCCATAATGGCATTTGTGACATCAGAGACTTCAGCCCTGGTGGGCGATGTGTTGTACACCATTGATTCGAGAATCTGGGTGGCAACTATGGTTGGAACCCCCTCGTTGTGTGATTCGAAGATTATCTTCTTCTGAGCGAGACTCACTTCCTCCAGGGGCAATTCTACACCAAGATCCCCTCTTGCCACCATGACAAACGCAGAAGACTTAGCAATTTCCTTGATATTCTGCAGACCACTCTTTGTCTCGATTTTAGATACCATTTCCGAATTTCCACCGCTTTCAAGAACCATTTTTTGGAGTTCCAGGACGTTACTCCGACTTTGCACGAAAGAGAGTGCGAAGAATTCCACTCCTGCCTTTATTCCTTCGTCGATGAAGAGCTTGTCTCGGTTGGTGACGGTTCCCAGATCGAGAATCCGACCCGGAATGTTCACCCTGCTCCTGTCCCTCAGAGTCCCACCGTTCACGGCCAAAACTACCGCGGAACTTCCATCACTTTCAATTGTCTTGAATTGCACCATTCCATCGCTCATTAGGACGACGTCGTTTTCCTTAATCATCCTGAAGACGCTCTCGTTGTTCAAACTAATATCCGAACCCTTGGAACTGGATGACAATTTGTACCTCTTTCCCTTCGACACCTTGAATGCCCCTCCCCTAAATTCTCCAGTCCTCAGTTCAGGACCCTTTAGATCAACAATCAACCCCACGTGAGTCCCCTCCAGAGCATTGATGGAGTCTACGCTCCGTCTCGCCCTTTTCACGTCTCCGGGAGAGATGTGAGCAGTGTTTATTCTAACAGCTGAAAGTCCAATCTTGAACATTTCCTGAAGTATTTTGCTATCTGAGCATGCTGGCCCTAACGTCGCTATTATCTTGGTCTTCCTCATTGTGTCACCATCTTCGATTTTTGATAGGTTCCCAAATAACTCAAAACAAAACCAAACAAAACTATTTCCTTATTCTTCTAACAGAATATCGGTAAAGTAGAAATTATCCCTCAACACGGTCTCTCCCTTCCTGACGGGTATTGATCGGTTGAATATCGGACCATCATAAACGAAGGTGTGGAATTCCCCGTTTTCCCCGCAAGGATCAACCTCAGTGGGAATCGAGTCAAGAAACGCTTCATCGAATTCCCTTCCTGCATTTTCTTTTCCTAACTTTCTAGGGTCCACCGTACAGATTATGGCCTTGAATCCTGCCTTGATAAAATCGTGGGCTAACTTTGTTGTATTCTCGCCCCAGATGGGAAATATGCATTTGACTCCAGTGTTGGACATCTTTTTCTCCCTATACTTCCTAATGTCTTCCAGAAACAAGTCACCAAAGGCGATTCTCGATATTCCTTCCCTTTTGTATTTCTCGATTTTAGTACTTATGACTTTCTCATACTCTTCGTTATTCGACCCCTTCGAGATGTAAGCAATATCCGATTCTATTGATGCCCGTTTTGCTTGTTCCAGGAGCAAGTTTTCCCTTACACCATGCATGCTGATCCTACCATAATCCCTTGTCACAGTAGTTAGCAGATAACGGATATCGTATTTATTTTGAATTCTTAGAGTGTGCAATGAAAATGAGCTGTCCTTTCCGCCGCTCCATGAAAGCACTATTTTCTCTTTTGGCATTTGGTCCAACCATCGAATCTTATAAAATAAAATTTTACAAAGAAGTCAACGGTGATCTCAATCCAAAAATCTTTACATTTCCTTTTGATTTTCTGCCATGGGAGAAAAGAGCGGTATCAAGATATTCTACAATGGAATTATTTATTCTAAGTATGCTCCCCTAACTGTAGCCGAGTCGATTGTTACAAAGGACGAAAAGATTGAGTTTGTTGGCAGCTCGGACGAAGCGATGAAACTCTATGGAAAGAGTGCTGTTTCAATCGTCAATTTAAAAGGAAAAGCAGTAGGACCGGGTTTCGTTGATTCCCATATACACCCGGATGATGTGGGTGGTTCACTGAATTTCCTGGATCTCCGAGGAATAGACTCCATTGAGGAGATGAAACACCGTGTTCATGATTACCATCTCGTGAACCCGGACATTCGCGTGATCATAGGAACTGGTTGGGATCAGGAGGCGTTTTCTGAGGGGAGGTGGCCCAACAGATGGGATCTGGACCAGGTGGAAAATTCAGTCCCAGTCTACCTAGAGAGATACTGTGAACATGCCGGAGTTATAAACACGAAAATGCTTGAGTTATTGAGGTCTAATACTTTCCCAGATTCTATTTTCCCTCGATCAACCACTGGCGACCTGAGTGGCGTAGTCAAGGAGGAGGCCTCGGGATTCTTCAAGGAGAAGGCACTCGAAATTGCGGGAAACCTTGAGAGAAACCTAGTAAGCGCTGCTCAGTATCTGCTCTCCCTGGGAATCACATCTGTTGGTTTCGTATTCTGCTCGCCTGAGTCGGTTGAATTCTTTGCCAAAGAAGGAAAGAGTCTAGGACTAAGGGTTATGGCATATTTGAGAGAAGATTCAATGGGAAGGGTTGATGAGCTGCGAGAGAAAGTGGGAGCGAATCCCTTCCTGCAAATCAACGGAATCAAACTATTCGCAGATGGTGCACTGGGAGCAGGGACAGCCTCCCTGAATGAACCATATTCTGACGATCCAAACAACAAGGGTATTCTATATCTTGACGAAAAGAAGTTAGAGAAGATTTTTGAAAGATTTGAAGGAAAGAACGTCCAATTTGCTGTACATGCAATCGGTGACAGGGGGATAGATGCTGTCATCCGTGCAGTCGAATTAACGGGGAGGAAGAATCTTGTTGAACCTAGAATTGAACACTGCACTGTGCTACGCGAAGACCAAATCTCTAAGCTCGCTGAGTTTGAGCTAGGAGTCTCGGTTCAACCTGCATTCGTTATTGACGACTGGTGGGCAGTCAAACGCCTAGGGAAAGAAAGAAGCAGGTTTTCATACCCTCTGGGAACTCTCCACAGAAGAGGAATAAAATTAGGAATATCCACCGATTCACCTGTATCGATTCCTGACCCGTGGTTCACGGTAGATGCTGCGGTTAACAGAGGAGATAAGGAAAAGAGGGAGATACTGAAATATTCAATGGATGAAAAGGTGGACCTCGCCACCGCTCTGGAGCTCTATACTGCCGGGTCTGCTTCATTACTGATGTGTGACGAAATTGGAACACTAGAAGTTGGAAAATTTGCGGATTTCGTCATACTTGACAAGGACCCTTTCAAGACTTCAGATTTGAAGAGCGTTGCGGTGTTGGAAACGGTAGTTGGGGGAGTCACAAGATACAGTAGAGAGAATTAACTGAAATTTCTCAATCCTTACCTGCGTAGTAACCAATGAAAATATCTGATACATTATTGCCAGTTGGACCAGTAAATAGAACATCTTTCGATCTAACAAGAGGGGCCAGACTGTCACTCGTGGAGAGCTTTTCTCTTATGAAATTCTCATCCACGTACATTAGGGACTTATTATCAACAATGGCACCCATGGCCTTGCTGGTTCCATCAATTCCGTCTGTTCCTATGCTGCCGAATGTGAACACTTCTTCCCTCTCCATCCGCAACAACACCCTTAATGCCAGCTCAAGATTGCGTCCACCGATCCCGTTGTGTGTAAAATTGGTGGATGTTTCTCCACCTCCTGCAATGTACAATGGTGTCCCGTCACTGTTATAGCTAGATCTCATCTCTTTTACAATCAGTTCAGAGACAACAGTTGTGTCACCCTGGATTCCTGAACCGATATTCTTCGTTCTGAACCCTCTCGCGTGAATATTTTCCAATATGGAGTTGACGAGATCGTGATTTTTCAAAACAATATGGTTCTCGGCCTTGTACCCCTTTTTAGCATTTAGAACGTCAACTTTGTGAATTCCACATTGCTCTCCGTACTTTGCAACCGCAGAATCAATTGTAGAACGGCTTGGAGGATCGCCGGTCGGACCTGATGAAACTGTATTCACGGAATCACCTGGCACGTCAGAAACTATTAGACTGAGGACTCTGGCAGGATAAGTGAAGTTTAGCAAGGATCCCCCCTTTGTCATTGAGAAAAGGTAACGAACCGAATTCAACTCTGAAATATTCGCTCCGTGCCTCATTACACAGTCTATGATTTCATTGTATTTTTCGAGTTCAACACCTTGCCTCAAATTCTCAAATAGAGCAGAGCCTCCACCGGAGACTAGTACCAGAACGAGATCTTCTTCATTCATTCCAGCCAGGGAATCTATTAGAATCTTGGAGCTTCTTATTGATTCAGTAGCGGGTAAAGGATGGTTTCCAGGCAAGAAAGGGTATGTCAACTGTTCTCCCTCTTTCACTGGGACTATTATAACTGCACTTGAAATTCTAG
>JAKBNO010000126.1 GCA_021831005.1 Thermoplasmata archaeon | reverse complement strand
CAGCGTGTAATGGTGCCGCACTAGAAGCTCTGGACATGGGGAGGGAGCATCTGAAGTCGAAGATGCTTTTTGACCAGCCCCTGGGGAAGCAGGAGGGGTTGCAGTTTGAACTATCAGAACTCTACGGTAAACTGGAATCTTCAAGACTGCTAACGCAGAAAGCTTCATGGATATTGGATAGGGTATACAAGAACAAAGAGAAGGTACCACTTTCTGAGCAGAACCTTGCCGTATCGCTTGCAAAGATGACCGGGCCCCCGACTGCACACGAGATTATCACAAAAGTGATGGTATGGCACGGAGCGATGGCATATACAAAGGATCTTCCGCTCGGTGCAGCACAGGGCGGTGTAATGTCGTACTATGTAGGAGCGGAAGGAGGTATAAACATAATGAAACTGATAATAGCCAGAGAGCTTCTTGGAAAGGAGTTTCTCAGTTACAAATCAGGATAGATTTTTAATCGCAGAGAAATAGAGTAGCCGAAGCCCCGTGGTGTAGTGGACAAGCATTTCGGACTTTGAATCCGACGACGGCAGTTCGAATCTGCCCGGGGCTACTATAGTTCGAAAGGCTTAATTTTTCAATGCTGTGAAGCACAAGAATGTGAACCAGAGTGGAACGGAGCCGGGTCTTAAGGGAATATTATTCTAGTGGGCGGTCTAGGTCTGGTTCAGGTACCTTCTTTTCAAACCCTCCCAGTGCCATAATAACCTCCCTTTCCCTGACGGTGCCTGAGAATCTGCCACCATCATCCACGATGCTCAGTATCGGAACGCGTGTCTCCTTGAACGTCCTTATGATGTCTAGGATACCAGTGTTGCTTTTGACAGTAACAGACCTGTCAAGACCTGGAAATTGTTGAGTTCATAGCACAGGAAGTCTCAGTTCTATCCAAGAACCGGGTGAGAGAAGAGATCCAGACTACAGAAGGTTTTTGGGATTCGATAAGGATTATTCCCCAATGGGACACTGCAGTAGGGGATTCTCACCGATTGACGGATCTTTGCTCTACCCAAGTTCAACGTCAATCCAGAAGAGCAATTTCCTTGTCCTTTAATCTCCAGCCGGTCGAGCCTAGAATTTCCTTAATGTGGTCCAGATTTTCTGATTTCGGAATTGGTATTACTGCCGAATTACGCATCAGGAAGTTGAGGGAGATTTGAATAGGCGTCTTGCCCGTACTAGAGGATACATCCTTCATTCCCTTGTACTTTTGAGGAGATCCTTTCTCGATTGGAGTATAAGCCACCACACTCATTCCGTTCACTTCGCAATACGGAATCACGTCTTTTTCTACATCTCTTTTTGTCATATTGTACTCAACCTGATTGCAAACAATTTCAGAAGTGCTCGTTGAACTCCTAGCTTCTTCCATTTGCTCGACTGAAAAATTGCTTACGCCTATGTATCGCGTGAGCCCCTCTTTCCGAACTGACTCGATATTCTTGACCTGATCAGAGATACTCATAGTATCGTGAGGCCAATGAATCAGGATTAGATCTACGGCACCGATCCCCAATTTCTTCAGTGATCCTTTAGCTGACCTGAGAGTACTTTCCTTGGAGGTCAGATTCTTTGGTGCAACCTTTGTGGTTATGAACAAATTTTCTCTGCCCACCTTTTTAATAACGTTCCCTACAAAATCTTCGGTATTGTAGATCTCAGCAGTATCGATCAGGGACACGCCTCGATCTATTGCATAATAGAATGCCTCCTCCGCAGCCTTGTAGTTGCTTATTCCGTACGTTCCAAGCCCTATCGAAGAAACTTTCTCTCCGGTAGAACCCATTTTTCTCATCTCTATTCCAGGGACGTCGCTATCCATGATTTCAAAATGACAGAATGTAGCTTCCATCTATTTCCTCGGGACAAAATATAAAAAAAATAGTTAACTAAACTAAAGAAAGTTAATTACTTAGTCGAAATCAGGGCTCATGAATGGAGAGAACGGTATAGTCATTGCAGGAATCGGAGGGAGCCTGAGGACAGGTTCCTTTAGCAGGAAGGTATTAGAAAAAGCAGTTACATTGATGCCCGAAGGTTCTAGTCTTCAGGTAGCTGATATTTCAAAGATTCCTATTTTTAACGCAGAAACCACACGGAACCCGGACGCATCCGTCGTAGACTTCAAGAATCTAATAAGCAATTCTGATGGTTTCCTCGTAGTCACTCCCGAATACAACTATTCAGTCCCCGGTTACCTGAAGAACGCGATTGATTGGGCATCGGTTCCAAACAACGTGTTTGCCAAGAAAATTGGGGCTATTATGAGCTCATCAACAGGGATGATGGGAGGATCCAGGGCCCAGTACCACCTTCGGCAAACTTTCGTGTATCTTGACTCAAGGATCATAAACAAGCCGGAAGTCATCATAAGTTTCGTTGACAAAAAAATAAATGAGAAAGGAGAGTTTAGTGACGAAAATGCGGAGAAGTTCATGAGGGATCTTTTGAACAACCTTGTGACTGAAGTCAGAAATCAGATTTCCTCTGCGAGGTAACTCGTCACTCGTATAAGACTATGGGAGATGTAGTGAGGGGAAGAAGTATATTATTGCAAGAAAGACCGCAAGGAATACCACAGAGAAATAGATGTGAAGAGAGGTAAAGTTGGCAGTTAGCATATCCAGAAGATTCCTCTTCATATTTCTGGAGTTTCCTGCTATTCTTGTGAGTCTGATTGCCCACGGGATGGTCAGCAGAGCTCCCAGAATTGGGAAGAGTCTGGGTTCCAGTATTACTGCGATGATGAACAAAGGATACGAGAGCCAGATCAGGGCTACGTAGTAGATCAGCGAACCTTTGTCTCCAAGATAGAGGGCCACTGTCTTGACCCCAGCTTCTTTGTCGTCCTTTATGTCTCTCCAGTTGTTGCCGTGAAGGATTGCAACTATTATCATACCGAGTGAGAATGAGATCAGAAGTTGAGGAACGCCCACAACTCCTCCCTGGAGCACCAGTGATCCAAGGAATATGCCGGGTCCGAATGCGAGAAAGACAGCAAGATCTCCTAATGCAATTCGTTTCCATCCAAATTTTGGTAGCCCGTATATAAGCCCAGCAACCAATCCGATCACAACGTACGGAATGATTGCAGGTCTCAGTACAATCAAGTAGATGCCCAGCACCAATCCCGTTAGAAAAATACCAGTTGTGTAATAGAGGAATTTGTCTGTTGGAATCAGTCTGTCTATGAGGACCCTAGCCCCGGCAGAGCCCATTCCTTCGGGCTTATCTGTCTTCAGGGTGAAATCGAAATAATCGCTGTATGCATTAAAAGCTCCGTGAACAAGAATTAGGGCAGCAATTGAAAGGAAGAGGAGATAGATGTTGATCCTATAGGAAAAACTTACCTGGAATGCAAGCAACGCACCGAATATCAGAGAGGTTACACTCTGCTGGAATGACCATGGTCTCAGGGCCCTCCAGTACCTTAATGTCTTCTTTTCACCGAGTTCTTCTGGCTTGAACTCGTTGTCCGTTTTCTTCGGCTGTGCGGTGAAATCGCTGAATCTCACGTTGTCTGGTAAAAGTTTTGCAATCAGGACGTGGCCAGACTTCACAAAAAGGGTGTCCTCCGGAACCTTGTACAACAGCGCACCTCTTTCCTTATGGAAGTCCCTCGGCTCTCCAAGAACCGTGACCTTTCCGGTTCCCTGGATGAACAGGTCCGGAGTGTCAAAATCGATGGTGAAAACGACGCTAGGATTCTTCTGTATATTCTTGAGAGTCAGACTGCCCTTCTCCACCAAGAAAACGAGACCTCCCTCTAGAGCGTAAAACACCTTCGCCGACCAGAGGGCCTCACCATCGGTTGAAAGCACCATGGTTCTACCCTTTCGTAGAAGGCCAAGAACCTCGTTTTCCATCGATTAGTAAATTAGAAATCGATATTTATAAGTTGACCAAATCGAGCTAATCTATCAAGAAAAAACGATTGATCCTCAGATGCTCTTCACTCATTGTGCTCAAGGGCAGGTTTATCTAAGCTCTTCTCTGAATATCTTGTCGTAGATGTTTTCCTCGCCCTCTTTCTTGCTGTTCAGGATCGTCTTGATTTTCGGGTCGTTGATGTGCCAGTAGTGTATTCTCCATGTCTTACCTTTCATAAGGGTAATGTCCTCGCTGCTCGTTGAAAGTATTCCAGTCTCTTCAAGGGTGTAAAAGACGTCTCTGTCCTGTTGTGACAGGATGTTATCTACCAATGTGTCCTCAAAACCAAAGAAGCTCAGTACATAGTCTGCCAATTCTTCAATCTCTTTTTGGTTCATTCCAGACGGTTTGAATATGACGTTCAGGGCAGTGACCAGCTCCTCCCTTTTTATAACCGTCATCTCGATTTCATGGTTTAAGTTGGCGTTATATTAATAATTATGTCAAGCACTGTTCGATAATTGTGTGTATTATTGGATTCGCTGGTACTTTAGAACACGCTAAGACACTGCAAGCTCCCTCTTGAGATTTTCAATAATCGCGACGTCTCTGGGATCAACCCCTCTCTTCTTTGCAAGGAAGTACGAGATGTAGTCTCCCTTGTGTATCAGGGTAAATGTGTTGGCAAACACGGTGTTCCCCTCACCCTCAACCTTATGCATTTCAATGTTGCAGAGTTCAGAGGTTATCCTTATCCTATTGGATATTTCCTTTTCGGGAGTTCGGGAAGTGAGTACGAAGAAATAGAACTCATCTTTTCTGTATGTGTTTTCAAGAGCCATCGTATCGTTATGGTTCAGTTCGGGGAAAGAAGTTGAATAAGCGAGCACCTTCGCGTTCTCATTAAATTGGGTTTTCCACCTGTAGGCGATCGCGTTGAGTCCCGGGGTGCCAAAGATCACAGGGATGCTCTTGTTCTGGAAAATATCATTTCCGAATTCCTCGAACCGAGTCTGGTGCGTATCCAGGTCGCTCAGCAAATTCTTTGTAAGTTCAACATCCTTGTCGTCCAGCAGTCCAAAACCTCTCAGTAGGGGTACGCTGAGATAACCCACAGCCGATCTCGGTTGGAATCCCTTTGGCACTATGACCGTATTCTCGACCAATTCTGCAAGTTTACCTCCAGACGAGATGGCTCTAATTTGTGCGCCCCTCTTCTTTGCCTTATTCACGGCCTGAATGGTCTCTTCCGTGTTTCCAGAATAGCTTATTGCAACAAACAGGGTCTTCTGGCCAATGAATTCAGGAATGTCATACGAGGTGACAAGACTTACGGGCTTCTTTGTGTAAAGTTCCTGAAATATCTTGCCAGCAATACCCGAACCACCCATCCCTGCTATTACCACATTCTCGATACCTTCGGGGACCTCCAAGGTCCCTCGAAACGATACCTGATTCTTCAGGGAGGTAATTTCATCAATATATTCCATCCATCGTCATGGGATTTCTGAATATTAATAGGTAACTGACTGATTTTCCTTATAGGAGAATCAAAATTTCAAGCTACTGACCCGGTAACCCTTGTTGCCCATTTCTTGTTCGAGTGCCTTCAAAGACTCGACTTCTTCCTCCGAAATCGATAGTGTATTCTTGTTGATGAATTGAAACATTACTCGCTTGAGCATCTCAACATTTTCTATTCCGCACATTGTTGCAATGTCCTTGATTATCCACGGGGAGTTGTCAAGTGCGTATTTGATGGAAGAATGGATCGCTTCCTCAACGATCCCCTTCAAGTTACTGAGGGGTCTCTTGATCATTGCAGAATAAAGTGGGAAAGGGAGATTGTCAGCAAAGTTATTCCACTTCCCGTAAAGGTCTATCTTCGGAAGACCTGGTTGGTAGTTGAGCAATGCTATCCTGGGCTCCACGATCTTTGGATAACCGTCCCCTTTCCTGACACTTACACCGTTCAAGAGTATTTTCGCGTAGTATTCGGAAACAAAGTCCTTTTCGTTGACAAAGAGTTCGTCGCCTATGAGTTCATTTGAATATATTTGGGGCCCGGAAAAGTAGGAGAAGATATTACCTGTCTTTAGAAATAAATAATCTCCAGAATTAAGGATCGCCACAGGTGCAGGAACAAACGCGACATCAGCCTTCAATGTCGTTTCAAAGTCAGTGACGGGTTCGCACTGGAATCTTGGATATGATGGGAACTGGTTGGAGTACAAGCCCTTGAGTATGAAATGATATTCCGGTATGTCAGGAAACACTATTTCCATCGAATATCACCATACTTTTTTGAAGCTTATAACCTTTCTTTTCGCGGAAATATTTTAACTCGGTTACACATAATGAAATCGAATAATCATGGATTTCAAGCTTCCAGAAGAGACGGCAGCGATTAGGGATCTC
>JAKBNO010000005.1 GCA_021831005.1 Thermoplasmata archaeon | reverse complement strand
AAAGGAAATCTTTCCAGTTCTCCCAAGAGAACAGTCCCGCCGCCAAGATGAATGTCGCAAGGTTTTCTAGTGAAACGTTCGCAGCTGCATTTCGATCCGAATCGACTGGATCAACGATGACCAAGTTTGCGTCTTTGAAGCCCTTCGCACCCTTATCGAGAATGTACGGGATCGACCAATTCTTCGCTTCCGATATGGTATTTTCAAAAGTCTTGTAACGATTGATAAGGAGTTCCGCAACATAGCCAGAAAACCCCTGAACCGATGATTCTGCACCATAGGTCCGTATTCCCTTCAGAAACTGTTTAAGGATCCTGACTTCGTCCTTCATTTCATCTGTGAAATTCTCCATTACAAATTTCACGTGGAATGGTGTCCTATCCACGGCAGTCTTGAGGTCCTTACCTGAAGAAGCTTTGTAGCCCGGGACTATATCGATCGAAAAAGAATTCTGAGGCAGCATAATGTATGGGTGATCCGAATACTCTTCCTTTCCTTCGGGAAACTCTTTCCGAAGTATCCCTAGAATTTCAAAGGCGTTGAACTCCTCTGGGAAAAGCAAGAATATGTCAGCATCTGATCCCTTGATATCCGTACCCTTGGCGTAAGAACCTCCAAGAAATATATCGAAATTCAGCTTCTCTTTCTTCTTCAGACCCCTGAGAACATTTTCGATTTCTGCAATCTTCTCCAGCCTTTTCTTCCGTACGGCTGGCTTCTCCAGTATGCTCTCCAGTATCTTTCTCTTATCGATTTTCAATTCGTTCTTCATTTTCCGGTCATCAGAGCGATTATTGCTTCTGCGGGCTTGTACCCATTTTTCCTTAATGCCTCGGTAGCTTTTTCCCTATCCACACCGGTCTTTTGCATCACCAAATTGAGATCTTCCTCGTTTATGTCAGAATTTTGGGTCTTGGGAACTTCTCCAGCTGCTCCTGTTACTTCTTCTCCACCTACCACCTGATAAGTCCTTGTACCTTGAATATCCATTATTGTGACTTGCGGATTCTTAACTGAAATCTTCTTCCCGGGAAATATGAAGTCGACCTGAACGACTCCATCCATATCGCTGGATTTGATGCCAGCTTGCTGCATCATTCGCCTAATTTGCCTCTCGTTCATTCTTCCGCCCATCATAGGAATTATAATAACATAAAACGATAATAGTTTTGCTAAATTGAAAAGATAAAAAATCTGAATAAATAAATATTGAAAGAACGATTAATTAAAGTGTTAAATAACAGGAATGTGATATGTGTCTGACAGATAGTCAGGATAAAGATGTTAAATGTCTGATCTACCAGACCAGTCTCGAATTACTGTACGTCTATCCCTTGGGGCGGTTACCAAGATTAACGAGCTGATAGAGGAAGGTAAGTTCAAGAACATCTCTGAATTCATCAGAGAAGCTATAGAATCGCATCTTGACGAGCTTACCAGCTCAGGTCCATCTAAGAAAATGACACTTAGGCTACCGAGGAACGAAGTGGAAAATATAGACGTAATCGTCAATAAGGGAATGGCTGTGGATGGCGAAGACCTGATCAGGACGGCAGTCAGAGATTACATTAGAGACAAAATAAGAGACCTAGAAAAGGAACAGCTGAGCAAGGCTGCTAATAATGGCTGACGCTAACCTTGGTAATATAAGAGTTCTCGGAGTCGGACACTTGGGTGTAGCGATAGCTTCTTATTTCAACGGTGACACTCTTACTTCCGGCCTTGATTACGACCCGGAGAGCATAAGAGACTGCAAGGTCGACAACGTCCTGCAACTGAAGGAATTTGATGGAAGTTACAGCCCCAAGCTAGAAGAAGTTCTACGGAACGAGAGGAGTACAATCCTCGACAATTATTCTGCCAGCGTCATATTTCTGGTCGCACAAATCGAAGGAAGGTTCCAAGAAGCTGTAATACCTCCATTGGTCAAAATACTGCGATCTTCAGGAGCATTGATCGGATTTTTCCCAATCATCCCTATCGGTGCTGACAGAAAAAGAGAAATGGAGAAAGTCCAGAAGATCAAGCCTGACCTTGACGTGCTAGAATTTGTCGATTCGGAATTCGTTCTGTCGGATTCGAAGAACCAGAGGATACTCGACATCAATAATCAGTATTACAAGCACATATGGCAGAAAGTTGTCAGCATTGCACGGGTTGTGAACAACTCTACAGCGCTTGGCATCTCACTCCATGACATCAAAATGTTGACAAACCTGTACGGTCCGGTTCAGATCACTAATTTTACTTATCCGTTTGTGAATTTTAGCATCGCCGAAAGGGATCTATTCGAAGAGATCAACAAGCTTCCAAGAGATAAGATAAAGAGAATGTACATGGTGCTCGAAATTGGCAGTGAAGTGGATTCGAACGACGTTATAACGTTTGTGAAGAAAGTGAAGAACAGATTGGGGACCGTAGACTTCAGGCAGGGTTTCATCCATACTCAGGGAGATTTTGGCCTCATAATCCTGAACTTTGGAACGTTCTGAATGTATGGTAAAATGAAAATATGAGTACACAGAGAGTTTAATTAGGGCAGACTATTTTTCGGAGGAAGGTTCCAAATGAGGTTTCTTACGAGGAGATACGGAGACTACTATGGGTTCAAGATCCCTGATGTTCTCAGTTGTGATAATCTGCCCTTCAAGCGACAGAATTTGGAAACTAGAAAGGACCGGACGTTTATAGACGGAAACGTTTTGGTACTGAACAGGGTTAACAAGTTGAACGCAAGAGAGTTGGTCAAGGCAATAACAGATGCGAGAACGAAATATCCTGACAAAATGATCTATCTTCCCGCATTTGGACTGCCTAACGATTACCCGATCCTTTTCTACATCGGGATCGATCTCCTGGATGATTCTCCGATCAAGCTCCTTGGCAATGAACGATGTACGAGCGAATTCGGCATTTACGAAGGAAGCGATTGCCGGATAAAGAATGAAGAGGAGAAGAAGAGGTCTATTGACTTAGTACGACTTTCCCTCGCGAAAGACAAGTTTAGGGAAGTGGTAGAGTCACACAGTTTCTCTAATTTTTCAAAGGAGGCTCTTAGAATAATGGATATGGAATTCAATTCCTACACAAACAAATTCATGGACTATAGGCCCAAGAGTATAATCGCCAGCAATATAGAGGGAATATACAGACCGGAGATAGTTGACTTCAGAGAGAGAGTGCAAGAACTCAAACAGACCGCGGATAACCTTTTGCTCATCCCCTGCTCTGCAATAAAACCGTATTCGAGGTCAAAAACCCACAGGATCCTACATTCTTTCATACACCCGTACCTAGGGGGCATTCAGGAGGTCATAGTTACGAGTCCACTCGGATTGGTTCCCCGAGAACTGGAATCTTTCTTCCCTGCGATGTATTACGACATTCCGGTGACCGGGTACTGGTTCGAGGAAGAGAAGAAAGTGCTTTATGAGTTGGCGAAAGAATACTTCAGTAACAAGAAGTACTCAAACGTGTTTTTCATTCTCCCAAAGCAGGAGGGAGAACTGCTGGACCTATTCGATAGTTCCGAAGGCGTGACGGGGAGCATCAATTTCGAAAATTCTGAAAAACTGGCGAAAATCATAAGTGCCCACAAGATCCAGGGAAACAAGAGGTCGAAGGAATCTACCGAATACTCAAACTTGCTGAGATTCTTCTTTGATATGGACTTTCCTAGCAATGAAATTAGCATTAAGAACGAAGGCAACAGGAGGATTATCTCCCTTGCGGGAGTTCCAATATTGGTCAGAACAATATCGGGAATGCGTATAATGAAGGGGCTTGGAGATATAATGCAATCTCAAGGGAAGAGGGTTGTAGAGACTGGGGGAATATTCAAGGGAGATAATCTGTTCATCCCAGGAATCAAGGGAATCACTGAGGACGTGAAACCGGGGATGGAAGTTGTCCTGGTCAATAACGGAATTGCTGTTGGCAGAGGGGTATCTCAGATCTCTAATCTCGATCTTGTCTTTGAGAAGAGAGGGATTGGAGTCAATGACGTGTCTTACTTTGATCACAACTGGAATGAATTATAGGGCGAACAATTTGTAGAGTTTTTCGAGCTGCTTCTGGTCCTTCACCATTCCTTTTAGATCCGCCTTCAGTGGAGATTTATCATAGTCGAGTCTCTTCAATTCAAATGTATTCGTCCGTGTGTCAAATACTGCATAGGCTGGCTTTGGATTACCATCTCTAGGTTGTCCTGACGAACCCGGGTTAACGATGAGGTTTCCTCCGTAGTTGACCAGGAATTGATAATGTGTGTGACCCACCAAGTAGTTGCCAGGCTCTTGACTGAAGCTCATTGGTTCCCTTAGAAGTTCATTCGATATTTTCCAAGGATATAGGTACCCGTAGAGAGAGTCGGCAGGTGCCCCATGTACAAGGTGGAATCGTGTTCCATCCAGTTCGACTTCGAGAGAAGTAGGTAGCGACTTCAGGAACTCAATATCCTTCCTTTCGATGTTTTTCATAGTGATGTTCTCACGAGTATAAACAGAAAGTTCGTGGTTCTCTTGGGAACAGAGACAGTCCTTGTTGAAGGCTGCGGCATAATCGTGATTCCCAGAAACGATATACTTGGCAGTCTCCTTCACACCATCTATGGTTTCTGCTGGAGCACTTCCATAGTCTACGATGTCCCCAAGGAAAACTGCTTCGTCGAATTTCTCGCTCTTGAGTATCGCGTTAAGTGCATACTTGTTTGCGTGTATATCGCTGAAAACGAGGACTCTCATCTTGAGTTGATAGTCAATTGGATATTTGAATTAACTGATAATAATCTATTGTTCGACCAAACGCAGCTCCATCGATATTAACCAAAAGATAATTATCTCTGCGAAATTTGGGTTCCAATAGATATGGTTCCGTTCGTCATTTTCTGGAGGAGACTCGGTAGAAAGTTGACGGAAGCCTTCTACGGAGCCATCATGTCGACCGTAATTGTCATCATCTATGGGACTTTTTCGGAGTACTACCTCGAGAATCCGTATGCAGCATCAGGTATTCATTCCCTATTCAGGAGTCTTTGGTGGGTGTTTCAGACAATAACCACGGTAGGCTACGGGGACACTCCTGTCGTTAGCTTCTGGGGGAGAATCAATGCCATGGTGATCATGGTCTTGGGGATAGGCAGCCTAGGTGTTTTTACTGCGTCCATAGCTGCGAATTTGGTCGAAATGAACGTCGCAGCAAAACTTGGAGAAAGGAGAATAAGAATGAAAGATCATATTATAGTCTGTAACTATGACGAAGGATTTTCTGAAATTGTAGGCGAACTGAATGAAAATGGGAAGGAAGTGGTGCTGGTAGATAGGGAGGATCCAAAACAGTCAAAGAACGCTTACACGTTTGTCAAAGGCAGTTGTTCGACTGACGGCGATCTGGAGAACGCGGGTATAAAGAATGCGTCCAAGATCATCGTCTTACCTGAGAGAGGAGCCCACGATGCATCGTCAGCCGATGCCAAGACCATACTTACCTCGATGATTATCAGGAAAAAAAAGAGCGATGCGTACATAATTACAGAAATATTCAAGGAAGAAAATAGAGAGCATGCTAAACAGGCTGGTGTCAATGAAGTTGTTGTGAGAGGTGCAATGTCTACCTTGCTGGTCGCAACCGCAGTAACTTCTCCGGGAGTAAGCAAGCTCTTCTATGAATTGCTGAGAGGCGGGGATGGCTATCGGATAATGGAGCATTCCTTGGACTCAAGATTCAGAGGAAAGCCCTGTATCGACGTCTACAAGGAGATGGATCTGGAAGGAAGAGTCGTCCTTGGATTCAGAACTGAAAATGACATTAAAATAAGACCATCGAATGATTCGGTCAACGTCTGGGAATCGGCAATCGTGATGGAGCCAAGAAACGGATAATTGCCTTTAACTGCCCCTTTTTATATATACCAGTAAGAAAAATTAATAAATGGTTTCAGAATTCCGTGCACAATAAGGGGTAAATTGATTGGCTAAGTACGTGTTGATGTCTGATAACACACTGATGTATGGGTATAGGGATTTTCCACTTCTGGATTTCCTGCCATGCGCGCCAGTCTCAAAAGTTCCAGGACCCATTTTCCAGTTCTTAAAGGGTCCACCATATCCGATGCTGCCAGATGGGCAGCCGGTCCATACCACGTACGCAGTGAGGAAGATGGAGGCCTCCCTGCTCAGGAAGAACAGAAGGGAAGACGTATACGTTGCTCAGAACGAGAGTATAGAAAGTGCAATCAAGGACGACACCGAAGTCATCGGTGTGAGTACCATGGACCCGTTAGGACTGGGACCCACTACGATGTCCTATTACGTTCTATTTGGCGGAGATCCATATGCGTGGGTGA